>PMJN01000470.1 GCA_003157445.1 Micrococcales bacterium | reverse complement strand
GGGACTCCCTTGCCTGGCAGTACATGAGCGACGGTCTTGCGGTCTTCGTGCGCCCCGGATGGCACCGGGTCTTCCGTGTGCCTGTCGAAGTGCCGGAGGTGGCGACCGTGGGTGACCGTTTCGTGGTCGGTCCGCTGCTGCGCGTCATCTCCAGTGTTGACCACTTCCTGCTGCTGACTGTGAGTCAGCGAAAGGTCCGGTTGCTGGAGGGAACACAGCACCGCCTCGACGAGGTGGAACTCCTTCACGTCCCTACTAGCCTTCGGGACGTCATCGAGGCGCCGGAGCCGCGCTCGGAGCCGCGCTCGGAGGCGATGGCTCGCCCGCTCGGTGGTGGGAGGTCTGGCCCCGCGGTCTTCTATGTGTACGGGGCGGCCGACGGGCAGTTCAAGAAGGATCAGGTGCACAGGTTCTTGCAGCAGGTCGAAGGCGGGTTGCGCGGCTATCTGTCGGACCAGGACCTGCCGATGGTGCTCGTCGGGTTGGACCAGATGGTGGGGATATACCGGGGCGTCAACACTTATAGCCACGTCATGGAGCACGCCGTCCGGCATAACCCTGACGAACTCTCCGCCCAGGAGCTTCACGGCGTCGCCTGGCCGATCGTCGCTGAGCAGCTGGCGCAGGTGAAGCGTCGGGCGATCGAGCGGTTCGAAGAGCTCCATCTCACCGGCCGCGCCCCTAGCGTGCCGCAGGAGGTTGAGGCGGCAGCGGTTCAAGGGAAGGTTGAGGCGTTGTTCCTCGCCACCGATCCGTGGTGCTGGGAGCAGGTGGCTGCTGGGGCCCCGACCGTGGTCGAGCTCGGCACCAACGATGCCTTCGCTCGCTGCGAGCAGCTCGACCGGGCCTTGGTCGGCACGCTGCTCGGGCGCGGGAAGGTGTATCCGGTCAGCGAACCCGCTATGCCCGGCGGCGGCAAGGTCGCGGCCATTCTCCGACGTGCGCAGCATCGGTGAGCTGGGCTGCCATCCCTAGCCGGCGGGCAGTCCATTAGATGTACGTAGGAACGCGCGACCACACAGACGCTGCCTGTTGATCACACAGTGTCTCTATGCCGCACATCACTGCGGTCTCTAGCGACCGGCCACGGGTGAGAGTCGTTGTCCACGCGGCGATGCGCTGCTACCTCGGCGCGGTCGGATTCCATTCACGCGACAAAGACCAAGGTGAGACCCAGAAGCCACACGTCGAGCCCCGGCCCAAGGGTTGACGTCCGGCGCCCGAGACCGCGATCTAGGGCGCCGGACAGCGTTGGCTTAGACAGCCGGATCTGGAGGATCCCGCTCTTGAACGACGCCTTCACCTTTTCGGCGTCGGTGCCTGCAGGCACCGACAGACATTCTCGGGTCAACGCGTAGGTCGATCCTGTTCTGGTCGGTGGACTGAGGCTGGACCGCCGGCCTCAGAAGCCGGTGGGGGCGGTCTCGAACTCCGGCTCGCCGAGAGGGGCCTCGTGATGGAGCGGGCGCAACGCCTCGGTCTGCTCGAACCAGATCAGCGTGTCGTAGCGGTCCCCCATTCGGGTCGGCACGTAGTTCCTTGACTCACCGGATCGGCTGGGGGACGACGCCGATCGCCCGGTGGCCCAGTCAGGTGGAGGGCCATGGGCCAGCCCGGTCGTTGCCGAACACCAATAACGGCTGGCCGGCCCAGCGCGCGGTCGAGGAAACCCTCGTGACTGCCCGCGCGGGCGTACGGCACCGGGAGCACGCTTTCCGGCGTGCCCCATGCTCCAGCGGCGAGCACAGACCCGCGATGCGAGGCTAAGTCCACAGAGCCACCCGTTGGTGTCGTGCCGCTCACGCACTAGCTGGCTTACGTTGATCAGCCCCTCGCGGGCCACCGGCATGGCCCAGGCGTCGCCGATGTGGGAGTCGTGCTCCCACACCAGGTCCTTCGACCGTGGCCCGAGGTGGTGCGCCAACCGGTCTACCGTGTCGGCCATGTGGTGGTCACGGATGTTCCAAGATTCGCGCTCGCCGCGCACCACGATCCGGTAGTAGTGCTCGGCGTCGGCGGCGACCTCGGCGTTCTGCGCGGCATCGAACGCCTCCTCGTCCTCGGCCCTCTCACGGGCGCGCCGCCGCATCTCGACGAGCAAGGCGATTACGTCGGCCCCTCAGGATTCAGGCACCAGAGGGTGCTCCGGGCGTACTCGTGCGGATCCTCCCGGTAGGGCACGAAGCACCGCCCGGCCCCGCATCGCGTCCGGCACGGCATTGGGCGCGTTGGCCTCCAGCCAGGAGATGATCTCGTGCAGCGAGTCCCACAGCGAGCTCGGCCACCTCCTGATTGACCCACCTGCAGGTCGGCCACCGTTCGAAGCTGGCGAGCAGGCCGTAAACATCAAGGTCTCGTCGTCCGATCCTCGCACCCAACGGTTGATGCGCCAGCAGTCGGGCCAGTCACCCTCGACCCTGAGCCAGGTAAAGCAGTGCTCCCCGATGAGCCGGTCGCTGAGCAGGGCCCGCCACCGGTAGTACTCAAGGGTGTCGCGCGAGGCCTCGTCGATGCAGGCGAAACGGGACTGTAGCAACCCGGTCGACCAATGGGTCGAGGTCATCGGCACCGGCGAGCGGGCTGGCCAGGGACCGGATCTCCGAGACGACGTCCGTACCGTTAACCTCACGGCGCAGCGCACTCATCCCATCGCTCCCGTGGCCTGCCCGGCGTCGGCTGGCAGGAGGTGGCTGGCGAACCAGTCGCTCGCCAGGAGGGCCGCCTCTGCCAGCGTGCCGGGTTCTTCGAACAGGTGCGTGGCACCTTGGACGACCCTTAGTTCGCTCGGGCAGCGCAACTGGGCCTGCGCCTGCCGGTTCAGCCCGAGGACCGTCTGGTCGGCGCTGCCTACGATCAGCAGCGTCGGAGCTCCTACCTCGCTAAGCCGCGGCCCGGCCAGGTCCGGGCGGCCGCCACGCGACACGACCGCCGCGATCTGCGCCCCAGGTTCCGCCGCCGCCCACAATGCAGCTGCGGCTCCGGTGCTGGCCCCGAAGTAGCCGATCCGGGACGATGCGGTGTCCGGGCGGCCGAGCAGCCACCTGGTTGCTGCGGTCAGCCGGCTGGCGAGCAGCTCGATGTTGAATACGTTGGCGCGGTCGAGTTCCTCTTCCGGGGTGAGCAGGTCCAGTAACAGGGTGCCCAGGCCGGCCCGGTACAGCACCTCGGCAACGAACCTATTGCGCGGGCTGTGTCGGCTGCTGCCGCTGCCATGGGCGAACAACACCACGCCGGTCGCCGGTTCGGGAAGGTGTAGGTGTGCGTTGACGGCGATCGCACCGACGGAGATCGCGACATCGACATCGACATCGACGTCCGGTCCGTTGCCGGCCGCGCGGCCGCTCCGCGCACGCCGCTCGGCCGCTTCGAGCAGGACGATCACGTCGTCGTCACTGGTCGGTGAGAAATCGCGATAGTGGTTCCCGACCGAGAAGAACAGTTGGGGCGCCGCAACGCACACGACCTCGTCGGCCCCGGGCAAGCTCCGCAGGGTCCTGGACGGAGCGACGGGAACCGCCACGACCACCTTCGCCGCGCCGAGCCCGCGGGCGACCTCGCATGCCACGCGCGCA
>PMJN01000206.1 GCA_003157445.1 Micrococcales bacterium | reverse complement strand
CGCAAGGATCATGCCGTATTCCGCCGGCGTCGCTTCTTCGCCGGCGACGCTGCCCACGGCGGTGAGAGCGACCTCGGTGACATCGAGTGGCTCTCCTCAGACGGTACCGACATGGATGAGAACGACTGGCTCAACGGGTATGCCCGCACCCTCATGGTCTTCCTGAATGGTGACGCCATCCCTGAGCCAGATCTCAAAGGAGTCCGCATTGCAGACTCCCACTTCTTGATGCTCTTCAATGCTCACAGCGACCCGGTCGACTTTGCCTTGCCGCCCGAGAAGTACGGAGCCGGCTGGCGCGTCCGGCTAGACACCACCGTGGCAGAGCCATCGACGTTGAGCGACCAGGACTGGCTTGCCGCGACGTCCCACGCGGTCGCGGGCCGGTCCATCGTGGTGCTGGAGTCAGAGCCTTCAGCCAAGAACTGAGCGCCCCGAAGGACGCCCAGTATCGGTCTTGCCGTTGGGCTCAGACAGCGCGACTTGCGCGTGCATTTCGGCGTTTCAGTGCGCGGCGTTCGTCCCCGGACATCCCGCCCCAGACCCCGGTATCCTGTCGGGCGTCGATCGCCCATCTCAAGCACGTCTCGGCAACGACACAGTCGCGGCAGACGACCTTTGCCTCTTCGATCTGCAGAAGCGCCGGGTAGGCGTTCCCGATCGGGAAGAACAGTTCGGGACCCACGTCCAAGCAGGCAGCGCTGTCGCGCCACGTCACCAGGACCGTGCTCCACCAAACTGGGTCGTACAACTCGGCATCATCCCGGTCACTTCATGTAGCACATGGTTCGGAGTCACTCTGCTCCTTCGGTGGAACGGTGATCGTGCAGAATCGTGCAGTTATCAAACTCCTGAGAATGGTACTCACTCACTGTCTGTCGCGCGTGTTCAAAGCAAGTTTATCCAAAAATGTACGAATTGATCAGGTCTTCAGCAAATGGACCAGCGGGCCTCACTACTGCATCGGGCGATTCAGCCAGCTCATGACCCGCCAAAGACCTGCCAGGCGGGCAGCGACTTGGCCACCCAGACTGAGCACGAGCTAGGTCTTTTCACGGCAGGCGTAGTCCGCCCTTTCTGGCCGATCTCGCGGCGCTGGAGCCAATGGGTGAGCCCGCAGCTGAGAAGAAGATGAGTTCGATGATAACGATTGCCTAAATGAGCTGGGGATGGTCTCGGCGCCGCAGATCCAGCACCACGGGGCGAGGCCGACGATGTGCCCTACCAGGACGGGAGCATCGTGGTCGTTGCCCGCCCGCAGCGGTTCATCGGTTCCTGGATCTGGCCCAACAGGGCCATCGCGAAGTTGGCGTCGGCAACGGCGATGACCGCCTAGGTGCCCTTGTTGTCCGGGCAGAACCTGATCAGAATGACCATCACGGTGGCCCGCACGAGTAGCCGGCCCTGCGGCAACTGGTTGATGTCGCATCTCAGAGCGGNNGCTCCAGCGCCGCCCGCACGAGCAAAGACGGCAACAACCCCTCCGGTTCGCACGTCGAAAGGCGCACCTGCAGGCGGGAACGGGTATCTGCGGCGCCCTTCAGAAGGAAGCGGTGACCGTGATGGCCAGACCAGGCGGCAGTGACCATGGGCAATACCGTCGTTGGCTGTTCATGGCTGGGCTCGACCACTGGTCCTTGACTATGCCAACGACAAGGACTTGATGGAAGGATCGCAGCTATGCGCCTACTGCTGTCCCACGACGATCTGGGCCGTTGGTCCCCCGGCCGTGGTGGGGTGATGGATTCTGAGGCCCTTGCTCTGGCTTACGCCTACCCACAGCTCTGCGCCGAGCAGACCTGGGTCAGGGCCAACTTCGTCTCGACCTTGGACGGTGCCGCGACCGGCGCCGACGGACGCTCGGGGTCCATCAACACCGGTGCCGACCGTGAAGTATTCGCGCTCCTGAGGGCATTGTCCGACGTGGTCCTGGTCGGCGCTGGAACGGCCCGGGCCGAGAGATACAAGCGGGCCACCGTCCGGGCCCCCTGGACATACCTGCGCCAAGGGCGGCCCGCCCATCCCAGCACGGCGCTCTTCAGCCGCTCGGGTGCAGTTCCCCCCGAATTGAGCCAGGCCCGCGAGGACTCTGGCGAGGTCATGTTGGTCACCTGTCAGCAGGCCGGCGCTGCGGCTATCAACCTTGCCAGAGACACCCTGGGCGAACAGAACGTGATCGTCCAGGGACAAGCAACGGTCGACATGGCAGCCGCTGTGGGCTCCCTGGCGGCTCGAGGCCTGCGGCGGATCCTTTGTGAAGGCGGTCCTCATCTCATGGGCGACCTGACGGCTTCGGGGCACCTGGACGAACTCTGTCTGACCATTACCCCGACCTTGGTCGCCGGGGACCATCCGCGCATCACTGCCGGGACCGCAGTGACGGCAAACCTGAAGCCCCAGTTACTGATCGAGTCCGAAGGCACCATTCTGGGGCGTTGGGCCCGCACCTGAGGGCTTGCGGCGTTCGAGCATCTGGTCGAACGCAGTTGGTCGCACCTGGCCAGATCGACGCCGTCAGCGTGCGCCTGGCCGACATCTGCGTTCAACGACCCTGCCACTGACAATGGCCAGGGCAGCCCACAAACAGATCGAGTTTCGCAACCTCCCGCCAGGCTCGAACCCTTAGTAGCGCGACCTCGTCAGAAAGCCTGGTCCTGATCATCAGTAAGGAACTCGCGCACGACGGCATCCCATCTTTCGGGATCGACGTTCCACTCCTTGGTATGGCGTGCCTGCTGCCAAGGCTCGAAGTGGACCAGGTCAGGGCGCTTGGCGGCCAGCGAGATCGACGGCCCCGCGGGAACGAACTCGTCGTCAAGGGAGTGAATCAGCAAGGTGCGGTGCTTCAGCTCGCCAGAGCGGTTTTCCCAGTTGGTCAGAGCCACGTCGATGGGTTCGTGCACACCGACCAGGCGACGTGCCCACGGATGGCCGATCAGTGAACGGCTCAGACTCCCGATCGGGCCGGGAATCTTGTTCAAGGCCCCATGATGACGCAGCACGTCCGCCCAGTCGATGACCGGCGAGTCCAGAACCACCGCCTTCACACGATCCGAGAGCCACGAGCGATCCAGCATCTGCAGGACGATGGCACCACCCATGGACCATCCGAAGAGTACGACCTCCTGGGCTCCCGCCTCGAGCGCATATAAGACTGCGGCCTCACAGTCTCGCCACTCCGAAAGCCCGAGGCTGTATCTGCCATCCGAGCTTGGTGGGGCGCCGATG
>PMJN01000082.1 GCA_003157445.1 Micrococcales bacterium | reverse complement strand
CTATTGCGTGTCTGTGGCGGCGGTCATCGGTGACGCAGGCACGCCCGGACAATGGCAACCCGTGGCCGGCGCGATCTGCAACCCGCTGACCATGCAGATCTACCACGCCCGAGCACTGGGCGGTGCCTATGTTCGACAAGGCAGTCACGACACACCAATCAGGGTCAACCCGGTCGAGGTGCTCCTTCAGTCTCTGGTGGCCACCGGGTTCGGATACCGACCCGAGGTGCGCGCCCGTCAGGGCGAGGTGCTCGCCACGATCTTGCCCGAGATCCGGGACATCCGCCGGGCTGGCAGCGCGGCACTGGATCTGTGTGCGGTGGCGTGTGGAACCGTCGATGCCTACTACGAGTCGGGCCTGAATCCGTGGGATCTGGCTGCCGGCTGGGTGATCGCCACGGAGGCCGGGGCCCTGGTGAGTGGCTTGAACAACATGGGTCCGGGCGAGGCAGCCGTAGTAGCCGCCGGACCAGGCATCCATCGGTCGTTGTTGTCCAGGCTTGAGGCCTTGGCGCCCCTGCGGTGACCAGGTCGAATCCCGCGCGGTCATCGGGACCGTCACCGGTCCGTTCAGCCTTCCCACAGCGAACGCCAGTACCGTAAATCCCCGTACACCGGCCGTTGTGCATCTAGTCACAACGTCTGCTGGGCGGGCACTATGTGTCGATAATGGGTTGTTTGAACACGCGTGGAGGGCGCTTGAGGAGATTGCAGGGCTTCCCATAGTGACAACGGCGTCCGGATAGGGCACACTGCCCGGCGGCGCGGGCACAAAAATGACGGGCCCGGCGTTGACCCCGCAACGATGCACAACATAGATTTCCGCAACCGATTCCTTACACCGATTCCAACCTACGATCTGAAGGAGGGGGACACCACCTATGGCGACTGACTATGATGCGCCCCGCAAGACTGATGACGACGATGCCGAAGACTCTATTGAGGAACTCAAATCTCGTCGCGTCGACAAAAGCGCCTCTAGCGTTGATGTTGATGAGACCGAGCATGCCGATGGCTTTGAGCTCCCCGGCGCGGATCTGTCAGGCGAAGAGCTGTCGGTGCGCGTGGTTCCACGTCAAGCCGATGAGTTCACCTGCTCACGCTGCTTCCTGGTGCATCACCGCAGCCAGCTGGCTAAGGAAGAGAACGGCCAGCCGGTCTGTCGCGAATGCGCTGCCTGAGCGGAGCACCCGCCGCTCACGCGGCAGGTGTCTGGTCACATGACTTTGCGAAATGACTAACGGGTCGCGGGTCCAGGTGCTGATCTCGCGCCTCGACCCCGACCTGCCGGTACCCTGCTACGCCCATCCTGGCGACGCCGGAGCGGATCTGTATGCCCGACAGGACGTGTTTCTGGCTCCGGGGCAGCGCGCTTTGGTTCCCACAGGTGTGGCCATCGCCGTGCCGGCCGGGTATGCCGCCTTCGTACATCCTCGCTCAGGGCTGGCTGCCAAGCACGGCGTCACCGTGCTGAACGCACCCGGCACAGTGGATGCGGGCTACCGCGGCGAGATCTTGGTGAACCTGCTCAACACAGACACCGACCAGGCCCTGGCCATCACTCGGGGGGACCGGATCGCCCAGCTTGTTGTCCAACGGGTCAGTGAAATCCATTTTGTCGAGGTTAGGTCGCTTCCGGGCAGTCAACGGGGAGACAATGGCCATGGAGCCAGTGGAGGGTTTGGCACTGCCCTCGGCATCGACATCTGAGACATCGACATGGATGACATCGCACCGATGACATGGGCACCTACGACATCGACGACGACTAAGGACTGACGACAAGTGGGCATCTTCCGCCGTGGCAGCAAGAACGGCACCAAAGACAAGGCCAGACATTCCAGCGCCGAGCGTGAGCCGGATGTCACCGCCGGTGAGGATGCAGGCATGGGTGTGGATGACGGCAAGGGTTCCCAGGATGGGGCAGCCGCGACAAGCGCCACCGAGGCGCCTGCGCCGCGGCCGTCGCGTTCTGGAGGTCCTTTCGACCGTTCAGAGGTCCAGGGGCTGGATGGGCGCCTCGATCTCGGGTCCCTGTGGCTGACCGGTGTGCCGGGCATGGAGCTGCGTCTTGAGGTCGAGGAGGAGTCCCAGAACGTCGTCGGGGTCACCGCGGTGCTGGGGGACTCGGCAGTCCAGCTGCAGGCTTTCGCGGCGCCGCGCAGCGAAGGTATCTGGGACGAGATCCGCACCGAGATCGCCGCGAGCATCACCAGTCAGGGCGGGACGGCGGACAAGACGTCAGGTCCGCTGGGTCACGAGTTGCGGGCTCAGATGCCGGGCCCGGGACCCGATGGGCGTCCCGTGTTCTCCCCGGTGCGCTTCGTGGGCATTGACGGCCCGCGTTGGTTCCTGCGCGCCGTCCTCAGTGGTCAGGCAGCGATCGATGAGAGTGCTGCATCCACCTTGCTGGACATGGTCAAGGCGACGGTCGTGGTCCGTGGTGAGGAAGCCATGGCCCCCCGCGAGCTGCTGGCGCTGAGGCTGCCCGACCAAGCGGACCAGGCAGGCGGATCGGCTGAAGACTCGCCAGACCAGGACGGCCCGCAGGGCGCGCCGCCCTCCCTTGATGACTTCCACCCGTTCGAACGCGGGCCAGAGATCACCGAGATCCACTAGCTGATGGGACCAGCTATGACACCGCAGCATCCGGACTCTAGTGGCGGCTCAGGGCTGCATTCCCTTGTGAAGGCACGCGTGGCTCCCACCGGGTCCCACAGTGAAGCCACTGGCCTGAAGAACGAGGCCAGGAGCCCGGACGGGACCCCAATCGTCGACCTGGTGGATCGTTGCGAGGCCAGCGTCTGTGGCGTCGTCCGTAGCGTGAGCGTGCGCCCTCGGGCCAAGGTGCCGGCGTTGGTGGCGGAGATCTATGACGGCAGCAGGGCCCTGAATCTCATCTTCCTCGGTCGTCGCCGGATCGGTGGTGTCGCGCCCGGGACCTATCTGAGCGCGCACGGACGGGTGACCTATCAAAACGGCACGCCGACGATTTTCAATCCCGCCTACGAGATCAGGCCTGACCGTGGCCGCTAGCGACGACTTCTTGGCCCCCTCGCCGGTGTTCGCCGATGCCCACACTGTCGAATCCCTTATCCGTGAACGACTTTCGTCTGCGCTGGGAGGCGCACGAGGTTCGTTCGAGACGGCACTGCCAACTGTCGCGTTCGTGGTCGCCTGGAGCTGGCGGCACGACGTCAAGGTCGCGGTGGGCGCCTCTGTGGCCATCGTGCTGATCCTGCTGATTGTCCGTCTGGCGACGCGCCAGACACCTCGTTATGTCCTGACGGCCCTGTTCGCCACCGCTGTGGCAGCGTTCTTCGCGCTACGCAGTGGGAAGGCCGAAGCAGCCTTCCTTCCCGGCATCCTGCTCAGCGCGGGTTACGGATTCGGCTCGCTGCTATCGGTCTTGGTGCGCTGGCCCGTCGTCGGCTTCATGGTCGCTGCCGCTGACCCGCTGATAAAGCAGGACCCCCAGGCTTTGACGCCGTTGACATCCTGGCGACGTGACCGCGGCCTGGTCGCAGTCTCTCAGCGTCTGACCATGGTGCTCGTCTTGCTCTTTGCCGTGCGGGTCGTGATCATGTTCCCGCTGTATCTTGCCGGGCAGGTCGCATTGCTCGGAGTCGCTAAGATCGCGCTGGGATGGCCGGCCTACCTGTGCGCTCTGGCGGTTATGGGAATGATCCTGATGCGCGGCAAGACGCCTCTGGCCTCATTCGAGACGCAGGCCTGAGACCCCACGGCTCACCTGCCTGCGGGCATCGGCGTGGCCCGCCGGCCCGATTATTCCTTGTCGCGGGGGAGCCGCTCGCCAGGGCTGAGCATTGACTCCAATGCATCCTCGATCTCTGGGGTGGCAAGGAACAGCAACTCGTCGTGAGCCTCCAGTGAGTCGTCGCGGCTGGGCGCGATCGGGTGGTCTTCGCGGATGATCCCCACCAGGACGCTGTCGTTGGGCCAGGGAACGTCACCAACGCGCTTTCCTGCGAACGGGCTGTTCTCCGGAAGCGTGAGCTCGACCATCGTGGAGTTGCCCTGTCCGAAGGTGAAGATGCGCACGAGGTCACCGATGCTGACTGCTTCTTCGACCAGTGCAGTCATCAGTCGGGGAGTCGATACCGCAACATCCACTCCCCATGCCTCATCAAACATCCACTCGTTCTTGGGGTTGTTTACCCGGGCAACGGTGCGCGGCACGCCGAACTCGGTCTTAGCCAGTAGTGACAGGACCAGGTTGGCCTTGTCATCCCCGGTCGCGGCCACCACCACATCACAGTCGGCCAGGTTCGCCTCGTGCAGCGAGCTGATCTCGCAGGCGTCAGCAAGGAGCCACGTCGCTGCTGGGACACGCGCGGCCTGGACGTCGTCGGCGTCCTTGTCGATCAACAGCACCTGGTGTCCGTTGTGCAGCAGTTCGCGGGCTATCGAGCGACCCACA
>PMJN01000162.1 GCA_003157445.1 Micrococcales bacterium | reverse complement strand
CGTTGTCCGTCCAAGGGGACAGGATTGTCCGTCAAGGGGCCCACCGGCAGACGAGAAAAGCCCCTCGCCACCGTGGTGCGCGAGGAGCTTCATGACAAACAGCGTCCAACCAAACCGCCGTGTATGACGCGTATCAGAAACACGCCATACGCTACACGTCTGCTGCGGCGCACCTTCGGTACGACGCCCCAGCCGGGCGGACCTGGAACCCGGCGGCTATGACTGCAGCGAACTGCGAGCGTGCCGACGCGGGTGGAAGCGACTTGCTTAAGCTTCTCTTGCACGCTGTGTCCTTGGGAGAGTCAAGGGCTTCCTGAAGACACAGCCGGTCGAGTTGTAAGGCTACCAGCGTGAACCCCCGGACTGCCAATCCTGACCAGCAGCCAGCTAACCCTGGCTTCAGCGCCATTGCCTCTGTCAGACGCGTGATCCGACTGCAGCTGACAAGCCGGGCATCAAAGTTGAGCACGAACCAAGGCGATCTGAACAGGTGACGGCCATTTTTCAAATCGATTTCACCGGGTTGTGCCCGGCAGACACATAGTCGGTCGCACTTGCCGGCTGGTCGATCGGTCGCCCTGCCTACTGCGACCGCCGCCAGCCGAACGCCCCACCGCGCCAAGCCGGAGGTCTGCCCGCCGGGCCTGCGGCAGCCAAGCAGGACACGCGACGCCGAAGGCACTCGGGCGCCGGGCGGCTCGGTAGGGTGTCGGCTATGTCGAGGCCGACCTGCGGATCAGTGCGCGGGCTGCGTGCAGCCTCGCTGAGCGTCGTGGCCTTCGTCCTCGCGCTAGTGGCGCACCTGGTAGCCGGGGGTGTCGCGCCTGGACCGGTTGCGCTGGTTCTTCTGGCTGGGGTCATCGGTCTGGCTGCGGTGCTACTGACCCGAGTTCAGCTGAGCTTGCCGCACATCGCGATGTCGTTGGGCACTATGCAGGTGATCCTGCACGAGGTCTTCATGCGGCTGGGCGCGCCCGCCGACTGCGTGATGACAGGGGTTAGCTCGCCAATTGACGCGCATATGGGGCGCGCTCAGCCGATGCTCGGATGCGCGACCAGCATCGCCCACACACAGATGGGTCACAGCTGCATGTTCTCTGCGCCGGCCATGGTCGGGGCACACGTCATGGCCGCGGTTGTGATGGCGGTGCTGCTGGCCTACGGCGAGAAAGTGCTGTGGTTCCTGGCGGAGTTTGTCTATCCGCCCCGCTGGTCACCCATGGGCTTGCCAGATCTGCTGGCAGTGCGACGGGACTGTTCCTGCGCGCCTCCTCGGCTCAGCAAGCGGTTCGCTTATGGCGGGGTGGGCCGACGCGGTCCGCCGCAACGGGGTTTGCTCGCCATCGTTTGAACCCTGATGAGAGCGATAGACACCAGGCTGCATGCTCGACGCGCCCGATGGCTCCTCACCAGGGACTCCCCTTCCACCTCACCGGCTCCAGCACGCCCTCCCTCACGCAGCGATGGGCGGGCTAAGCCTTGCCTCAAAGGATTACCACCACCATGACTGCCATCGCCCACATCCTGTTCATGCGACCAGCATCGATCACACCGTTGCGCGCCCGTCACGCCGCCGCCGTCGGCGCGTTGGTCGCCGCTGTCGTGATCGGCACCGCTGTCAGCGCCTCTGCCCACGTAGCTGTCCACCCCGATGTCACCACTGCCGGTCAAGGGGCACAGCTCACGTTCCGAGTCCCAGACGAGTCCGACACCGCCAGCACCATCAAGCTGGTCGTCACCCTGCCTCAGGATCGGCCCTTCACCGACGTCTCCACCAAACCCGTGCCTGGGTGGAGCGCCACTGTCGCCGACGCCCTGCTGCCCAAGCCAGTCAGTGTCGGGGGTGCCACGATCACCAAGGCCCCGCGCACCGTTACGTGGACCGCCCAGCCCGGAAACAAGATCGCGCCCGGACAGTACCAAGAGTTCGCCTTCGCAACCGACGCGCTGCCGGCCGCTGGTGAGATGATTCTGCCGGCCTCCCAGTACTACAGCGACGGCATGGTGACCCAATGGACGGAACCGACCGTGCCCGGTAAGGCCGAGCCTGAGCACCCTGCCCCAGCGTTCACCGTCAGCGCGGCCACAGCGACCGGCGACAGCAGCGCGGCCACACCGGCAGCCAGTGCCCAAGCCTCAAGCACAAGTGCACCGCCTGCGGCGAGTGGCGATATCACGGCCCGCGTGCTCGCTGGCGCTGCCTTGCTGATAGCGGTGGCCGTCGGCGGACTAGTTCTGCTGCGACGCGATCGGATGGCAGACACCAAGTGAGGCACCGCCGACAACGGTTCAGCACTCGCTGGTTTCCCCGGGCACTAGCGGTTGTGGTAACTGCCGTAGCACTCCTGGCGGGGGCCGCCACCGCGGCCCAGGCGCACAACATCCTCGTCACAACCTCCCCTGCGAACGGGTCCAGTCCGGCGGTCGTTCCCAGTCAGGTCACGCTAACCTTCAACCAGCCCGCACTGGCCGTCGGAACCTTCCTGATCGTCACCGGCCCGGCCGGTCAGGTTCAAACCGGAGCCGCAATCCTGGTCGACAACAACGTGAGCGAACATCTGCAACCTGGTTCACCAGCCGGTCAGTACACGGTGGCCTGGCGAGTTACCTCGGCCGATGGTCACCCGGTCAGCGGCAGGTTCTCCTTCACCGCACTTTCCGCGTCACCTGGACATAAAGTCACAGCCTCCCCCGCCGCCCGCACTGTGACTGCGACCGGAACCCGCAGGCAGACAACCACGCAGTGGTGGATCATGGCCGTAGGGGTCGTCGCGCTCCTACTTTTGGCAGTGTTGATCGTCCGGCGCGAACCCCGCGCTACCCCCCCAAACGAAACAGACCCCGAAGAGTGAGCAGGGCAACCCTGCCCTCGATGGGTGCCGGATGCTCACACCCGAGCAATCCCCAAGACAACGAACCTTTGTTCTATTCGGACCTCGAACGAAACATCGTGAGCCTCAGTTCGGCATCGTCGGGCGACCGGCGCCTGGCGGTCCAGCCGAGTGGACGCGGCTCGACCCGATCGCACCCGATCCCTCAGGCCACCGCGCCACTGGCGCTCTGGTCGGCCCGCAGATCCACCGTCCACCGCAGATGCAAGCCCTGAAAGGGGGCGGGTGCCAGCAGCGTCGTGCCGTACGGAGAACGGGGCAGGTACCGACGAGAACGCGTGGCGGCCAGCGACCTAAGACTGGCACCTAAGCGACATATCATCAGCCGGCGCCAACTCAGCTTGGATCGCGGATCAGGGGCTGCGCGGGGCCCATTGGCTCCACGGCCTGCATGTGACGGGTTGCCGCCCGCCCACGCGAACGCCGATAAGTTCTCGTCGCGCCCGCGCCGAGCAGAGACACGGCCAGGCCGACCAGAGAGACGCTGACGAAGCCACCGCCCCAGCCCCATTGGTCGATCGCCAGACCAGCCACCGGGGCTCCGAGCGCCGAGCCCGCGGTCATGGCGGATCCGTGCCACCCAATCGCCTCTCCTCTTGCTGCCTCGGGCACGACCCGGCTGAGCTGGTCGACCGTCGCGGTGATCGTGGGGGCACACATCAGCCCCGCCACGAAGCCAAGACCAGCCAGGGGCCACACGCTCGGGGCAAGGGCGATGGGGATGGTCGCCACACTGAGGCCGACCAGCAGCAGGAACGCCGAGATGGATCGGTGCAAAACCCCGTAGACGAGACCACCGATCACCGATCCAAGCCCCCAGATCGCGAGAACCGGACCGATCAGGGAGACCTTGTCGAACTGACGCAAGGCTGCGACGAAGGAGATGTCGCATCCGGACAGAACGATCGTCGTGGCGGCTGCGGCCGCACACATTGCCAAGAACTGTGGGCGGAACCACGCCTTACGAGGCAGTGGTTCGTCCTCCTCTTTGTCGGCCTGGCCGCGATCGGCACGCATGACCGGGTTGACCAGCCAGAGACCGACGCCTGCCAGGACGCCAAGCATCTCGATGCTGAACAGGACCCAGGATGTCGGCCAGATGGTGGCCGCCCAGATGCCGATGATCGGACCGACCATGAAGGCCACCTCGACGGCAACCGCGTCCAGGGACAGCGCCGTGCGCCGATCGCTTTCAGGGACGGCCACAATGACCGCCTGCCGAATGATGGAGAACGTCGGCACGACGAACAGTCCGGCAAGCGCGGCCAAGCAAAGCAGCGGGAGATAGCCAACGAACGGTGCGATGGACCAGCAGATCGCCGTAACGACCAAGGAGGGCATGACCACCCGACGTAGGCCCCTGGTGTCCAGCAGCTTGCCGCGCCAAGGNNAGAGCCAACGCCTGCCGCATTGCGGGGACGGACAATACTCGGCGATAAGGGGAAAGCGGCATGCCGCTCAGGCTCTCACAGCCAGCCAGAGGCCGCAGAATCACAGATACCTATTCGCTTTTCGTGACTCATTCCGGATTGACTGCCTCGGTGGATCTATGAAATGCCAGGCACCGGGCTCTACCAGACAAGACGGGGTTCGGGAGGACGTTCGCCTACGCAGACGCCCACCGCAACCGGTTCGGCACCAACTTCCACCAGTTGCCGGTCAACCGCCCGCATCTGCCGCTCGACAATTACATGCTCGACGACTCGATGAGCTTCGACCACACCCGGCGGTCAGGCGGTATAGGCGCCTGCTCGACTGTCCGCCCTTCGCCGACCTGACCGGTCCGGTCGATGACAGGTGGGAGACCTATGCTCCGATGGTTCGTTCTGCCTACGAGTTGCACTCGCAAGACGACGATTTCGGCCAGGTCGGAACCGTAGTGCGCGCGGTCTGCAATGACGCGCAGCGCGCCGAGTTCGTCGACAACGTCACTGGTCACCTGCTCGTTGGGGTCACAGTCCAGGTGCTCAGAGGGCATTCCAGTACTGGCAGGACGTCGGCGGCGACACCGGCAAGCAGATCGAGTCGAACGTTCAAGCCGCCCGCAACCGCGCCTGAGGCTGCGACCATCACCATGCGCAGGCCTTGCGAACGGTGAACGACAGACCGTCGATGCGGGCACGCGCCTCGCCGTCGGTGGCGATCCGCTCCGCGATACGGGTGGCCAGGGCCTGCACCCCGTAGGCATCAAGTCCCGGGCGCAGACCCAGCACGACCCGCAGGATGCCCGCTCCGGCAGGGTCGGCCTCCCCGACGCAGTCGATCACGTCCTGCTCGTCGGCAGTGGCCCGTATAAGAGCCTGAGCCACAAAGGGATCGGCATGGGCTGCAAGCCAGTCCCGCTGCTGCGCCAGCGCCCACACCATGCTGGGTCGCAGGACGCGCTGGTGAGCCGAACCGCAGTCGAGCAGCATCACGTCGCATCCCTCACTGACTGCGCCCTGGGCAGCACGTGAGCCGGTTACCGGCGACGGGCGCGCCGCGCCATCCCAGGCCGAGAGGGTGGCCAGGCTGCTAAATACCGGGAACGCGCGCTGACCGTCCGACCCCGTCAAAGTCACCACCGCCATGTGGGCCGGCCTCTCGGCCGTCGGCTGGTCTGAGTCGTCGACCGTGCGAGGCACCGCCACGATAGGCACGAGCAACCGGGCGCGACCTAATGCCGCCATGAGCACAGCGTCGTCCTGCGGATCGTCAAGGGCGGCCAGCAGATCGGGTTCGACATCGCCGAGGTCGCCTTCAAACCCAGTGCCCGTTAGCTCGCGACCCAACCAGGGTGTCCCGCCGGAGTCGGTGGCGGGTCCATGCTGAGCCATGTCGTTGCCAGAGGGCACTGACCCGCCAGATGAGGCTGGGACATTCACAAGGGCTCGC
>PMJN01000427.1 GCA_003157445.1 Micrococcales bacterium | reverse complement strand
GACACACATCCATATACGACCCTCACCCCAGCACGCACCGTGCCGGCGCGTTGGCCGATGAGAATCAGCCCACCAACACGGGTCGCCGGGACAGGGAGCTTCCCCTCCCGCAACCACCGGTACCCAAGGTGACCGCATGCACCCCGTTCGCGATAGCCCACTGCCTCAAGTTGACTATCACTTACTCACACTCACTCGGCAGCAACAGCTGATAACCCCTAGCGGGGGTTGGTTTTGCGGAATGCCTAGAACGACGACCGCGCTCACCGAAGGATGATCGGACGCATCGAAGCCCAGGCTCCGTGTCCGCATGCCTATCCGCCTGCGAAGATGGTGGCGTGCCACCCATCCCGCAGGCCACACCCTCCAAGACACGTGCCCGTACCTGGCGTGAGCATGAGATCTTGGCCGCCCAGGACGATCCGTATCCGGCTCGCTGGACGTACAGCCATTCGGAACCCTCGTGGGTCTGTGGCTCTGGTACTGCCGCGCGGGCGGGCGATGATGTGTATGTTAACTTCGCAGCCGCCGGCACATCGGGTCTGAGACTAGTGTCACCCCGTTGCTCATAAATGGGGATCACCGGTCAGCGCGGCGCGGCCTCGGCAGCACGTTGCGCACTAGCTAACGTCGGCGCTGATGCGCTCATGGGTGTGTAGCTGGATCCGTTTGCCGTCGGGGTCGATGACGTCCAGTGCCCATCCCAGGTAGGCATTGTGTGGCTCCGTATGCTCGATGCCGAGGCCGCTGAGGTGGTTCTCCCATCTGTTCAGCTCGGATGCGCTCGAGACGGCCAGACTGACCGGATTGAAGTCGGCCATGGCCTGAGCCTGCGGCGGCGCGGCGAAAAGGCAGAGAATGATGCCGCCTGAGGGGTGCTCCAGCGTGACTGAGACGATGCGGTCCTCGCTCTCTTCGTCGAGGACGGAACGGAAGCCGAGGACCGTCTCGTACCATGTGCGGCTTCGCTCGATATCGGTTACAGGCAGGCCGACGTGGTGCACGCCCACGAAAGTGAGGCTCGACACATTCATGCTGTACCCGTTTCGCGGGCGGCGCGCGTCCATTTGGGTCCAAGGTTTGCGGTGTCGCGGGTCGATTGGCAAGTGACCTGACCCAGCCAGCGCGTCTCATCTGTGTTGAGGTGGTCCTCGCTGCGGAGCAAATCCACGGTCCGCAGCGTGAGGCGTCGGATTGGAGCGAGGTTTCGTGTGGCGTACACGTATGTCATGGCGACCTCCCGGTCATGTCGCACTGCAGGTCGGGGCGAAGATATCGCCCTTGATGTGCATGTCCCCCCGGCACATAGGCGCGGACCAAACCGAGCCAGGGGAGCCACAGCAGCCGACGCAGGGCCCGCCTGCGGACGAACTCCACCGTGGCTACTGCATCAGCATCATGGGCACCTGCTACCGATCCGACCCAACACCTGATCCGGATCAGCGGTGGTCCGTCAAATGCCGCCTTCAGGATCGAGAGCACATCGGTCGCAGCACCTGACGACCCTGAGGCAGCCGTATGTTGGCTCTCTCCGCCTCGTCCGGCACTTTTGGACATAGGTACATCATCACCTCGAAGCCACCCTGGATGTGGGTATCGCCAGGCCCACGTGTCACCTCCACCGTTCCGGTCAGGGGACGAATTACCCTCCTTTCCGAGACCGTGTCCGGACCAGAGTGACCCAGTCAAGAACCAGACGGACACTCCCGTCTCGCCCCGTATGGGGCCATCCCGCTACGGGACAAGGGTGACCACGTCAATGCCCTTCGCGTGGTCACGGGACAAGGACGACCTTGCCGTACACGGTCTTGGATTCGGCCAGCGTCATGGCTCTGCTGGCCTGCGCCAGAGGGATGCGGGCCGCGACATGGGGTGTGATGGCGCCCTGAGCGAGCAGCGACAGCACTGAGGTGAGGTCGGAGGCCAGGCGCTGGCGGAATCGTTTCGGCTGGATGACCTTGCCTCCCCAGAAGTTGTAGAAGAAGGCGCGTCGCCGGTTGGGCAGGAGGCTCCAGAATGCGAGCCGACCGTACACTCCAAGGAAGGTTCTAAGCATGTTGCTGGTGCCGTCCTTGTGGGCTGCCATTCCGTAGGCCACGAGTGTTCCGCCGGGTGCGAGGAGCTTGAACGAGCGCTTGAAGCTTGGGCCGCCGAGGTGGTCGAATACGGCGTCGACGCCTGCGGGCGCGAGTTGTCTGACGCGGTCGGCCAGCTGCGGGTTGTTGTAGTCGATGGGTTCGGCACCCATCTGTGCCAGGGCGTCGTGGTGGCGTGTCGAGGCGGTGCCGATGACTCGGATGCCGGCGTGGCGTGCCAGCTGGACGAGCGTGTTTCCTACGCCGCCGTTGGCGCCGTGGATCAGGATGGTCTGGCCGGATGTGAGTTTCGCCTTGTTTATCATCTGCCGGGCGGTGATGCCGTTCACGACAACGGTCTCGGCATCTGCGGCGTCGATGTCACTGGGAATGGGGACCAGGTTGCGGGCGTCGACCACGGCATGGGTCGTCCATCCTCCGGTCTTGACTACCGCGGCGACGCGGCGTCCGACCAGTGAGGTATCGACGTCGGGTCCGACGGCGGCGACTACGCCGACGAGGTCGTAGCCCAGGACGAAGGGGAACTTGGGCTGGTCGGGGTAGCGGCCACGGCGCATCTGCTGCTCGGCGAATGAGACTCCGGTGGCTAGCATCTGGACCAGTGCCTGACCCTTTCCGGGGGTCGGTATGGGTCGCTGCNNTGGTGGGCAGGATCTGGTGGTCACACTGTGGGAACGGCGACAGGAACGGCCGCTGGGATTGCTGTTGCGGTATTGCCTGGCATCGACGCAGACCGGCTGCGCCGGGGCAGGACGACTGCTGCGATCGCGAGGTCGGCACCACCGATAAGTGCGGCAGCGGTAAGCGCTGCGCGGAAGGCGTTGGCGAGGGTGGCCGGGCTGGGGCTTGCGCCGTGAACATTGCTGGCAATCACAGCGGTGATGATGGCCAGGCCGATCGCTCCGCCGATCTGCTGGGTCATGTTGATGAGGGCGCCAGCAACTCCGGAGTGTGCGGCCTCGATGCCGTTGACCGAAGCGATGGTCAGTGCGACGAAGGACAGGGCGAGGCCGACTCCGATGACGAGGCTGGGGCCGAGGATGTCGGGCAGGTAGCTGGCATTGGTTGGGATCCGCGACAGCCAGCCAACGCCAACGGTGAACACGCCAAGTCCAGATAGGAGCACCGGCTTGGCACCGAGTCGCTCGGTGAGGGGGCCGCTCAGGGCGGCGACGCTGATCAGGACCAGACCAAGGGGCACTTGGGCCAGGCCGGCCTTGATCGCGCTGTAGCCCATGACTTCCTGGAGGTAGAGAGTGAAGACAAAGAACATGCCGACCATGGCGGCGGCCATCAAGACCATGGCGATGTTGGCGCCTCGAACCTGGCCACCCCTGAGGATCCGTAGCGGGACCAGTGGAGAGCCGGCTTTGGTCTCGACCCAGACGAACGTGGCCAGGAGCGCAGCGCCGGCGCCGAGGAGCCCGACGGTTTGAGCCGAGCCCCATCCGAGCGTGTTGGCGTTGACCAGCGCATACAGAACTGCAACCAGACCGCCGCTGACCAGAGCAGCACCGACGAAGTCGACGGAGCGGTCGGAGTTCTCGGCGCGCGACTCGCTGATCAAGAGCGGAGCCAGTGCCGCGGCCCCCAGGGTGACCGGTACATTGACGAACAACACCCACTGCCAACTCAGCGTGCTGGTCAGCACACCACCAAGGATCAGCCCGACGACGCTGCCCGATCCGGCCACGGCGCCCCAGATCCCCAACGCCTTGCTGCGTTCGGGACCCTCCTGGAACAAGGTCACGACGATCGAGCGGGCTGCGGGGGCCAGCATCGCCGCGCCGGCACCCTGCAGGGCCCGGAAGGCGATGAGCTCACCGATGGAGGTTGAGAGCCCCCCCGCCAGGGAGGCCAGCCCAAAGAGGATCAACCCACCAATGAGCAGCCGGCGGCGACCGAAGAGATCGGCGAGCCGTCCCCCGAGCATCAGCAGTCCACCAAAGGCCAGGATGTACACACTGATGACCCAGGAGAGGCTGCTGGTGGAAGCGTGCAGGTCCTTCCCGATGGAGGGCAAGGCGATGTTGACGATGGTTGCATCCAGGATGACGACAAAGTCGGCGATGGCGAGCAGCGCCAGCGCACGCCACCGGCGCGGGTCGGGGATGGCACAGGGCTCCAGAGGATCGGTGGTGAGCATGTCTCTCTCTTCCGGTGAGCACAGGATCTAACTGCTGGAACGGGATTGGGGGGCTCGGTCCGTCTTGACGTCAGCAGACCTGTCAGGGCTGTCTCGCCTTTGTCGTTGTTAGACAGTTCTAACAAACTTTTTACACCATTACAAATTGAGGGGTCTGTTACTCTTCATGCATGCCTCCTGCCACCGCCCCGTCACGCCGGCAGCGCCTCCGCAGGGAGGCGCTGGCTGAAATCCGAGAGCACGGGTACGCCCAGATCGCCGAGGGTGGGCCGACCGCGTTGTCGCTCAACGGAATCGCCAAGGCAATGGGCATGTCGGGCCCGGCCCTGTACCGCTACTTCGCCTCACGCGATGAACTGCTCGTCACGCTGATCACCGAGAGCTACGAAGATCTGGCCCGTACCCTTGGCGAGGCCGCCCTGCGCGCCAGGGGTGGTGAGCCGCAGGAACGACTGCGAGCGGCGTTGGATGCCTGTCGTCAATGGGCGCTGGCCCAGCCACACCGCTACCGCCTGGTGTTCGCCAACTCCTACGGTTCCGGCGAGCTTGACCCAGAGCGCATCATCCCCGCCGCTCAGCGCTCCATGAGCGTGGTCCTGGCCGCCGTGGCAGAGCTAGGTCCTTTCGATCAAGCCCCGGCAGTGCGCGACGACATACTGCGGGACCAGCTCGCTGTCTGGGGGAATCGCTCGTCAGACGACTCGCAACTTGAGCCCAGCGTCCTGCTGCTGGGACTCGTCGCGTGGACCCGGATGCACGGCATCATCAGCTTGGAGATCGAAGGCTTCTTCGACCAAGTGGGGGTCGATCCAGCCCACCTCTACCGCTCAGAGATCGATCACCTCATCGCCGAACGCTCAGGGGCCGCGACGGCTGAAAAGGACAGCCGCTCCCCGGCTTGACGGAGATCGGCGTTCGGCCACCTAACCTGGGACAGAGCATCGGCAGGGCCCTGAACAGCGGAGACGGACGCTCGATGCCCCGCAACTGTCCACGCTGCTGCGCCCAGACGAGATCGTCTCGGTGAGCGTGCCGTCAGGTGGAGCAGGAGGCCGCTCGCGGTCGGTCGGAACTACTTCGGGCCCTGACCAGAGGCATCTGCCCGAGCATGGGGTGCCGAGGAGCTCGAGCTTCCCAACGCCTTGTCCCAGCCCTGACCCACAGCCGTCGTAAGAAAGCCGGCCAGCGGAGCATGTGGTCACCGCTCACCGCCGCCTCTGGCCGTCCCATAGCCGGATGGGTGATCGGGCAGCACCACCGGTTCACAGGTGTAACCCACCGTGCGGGCATTCGCCAGGCACCCTTGTTGGATCAGACGTTCAGCAGATACTTCGCGAGCCCAAGGGGTCGCGCCAACGCGATCAGGTGGCCGCCGGGTAACACGTCCGCCTCGACATGCAGCCGATCCCGGGCCAGGGTCCGTTGGAACTCGACGGGAAAGAACCGGTCG
>PMJN01000047.1 GCA_003157445.1 Micrococcales bacterium | reverse complement strand
CACGTCGCTCATGATCCCGAACCGGAACGGCCCATCCTTGAACGGCAGCAGGGCGCCACCGGGACCACGGGTCCCCTCCGGGTAGATGCACAGCGCAGCGCCAGCAGTCAGGGCGGACCGGATGGACCGCAGCGTGGCGGTTGTCGGACCCTCCCGGTCAACCGGAATGCTGTACCACGACTCATGCCAGACACGACTCGTGGTCCCGACGAACGCCTCGGACTTGGTCAGATACCAGGTAGGCGTGCCGCGTAGGAACTGCAGCACGACCGTGAGAAGAAAGTGGTCGTAATAGCTGGTGTGGTTGGGGGCCAGGATGAACGCGCCCTCAGCAGGTACGTGTTCCAGCCCTTCGACACCTGACAGATGCTTCACGACGCTGCGGCGGATGAACGGCCAGGACAAGGTCCGTACCAGGCTGTTACCGCGTCCTGTCGTCAAGACACGATCTTCTGGGCGGACAGGTGGGCGTGCAGCTTCTCGATGCTGGTGATGAGCAGTCCATAGGTGCGAGCGAAAACCACCAAAGAGTCCAGACGCTGCATCTCACCGTCTGCGCCGATGATCTCAACGATCACACCGGCGGAATTGCAACCGGCCAGACGGGCGAGGTCGACCGATGCTTCGGTGTGTCCCTGGCGGGTGAGTACTCCGCCGCTACGGGCGATGAGCGGAAAGATATGGCCGGGGCGCTGCAAGTCGGCGGCGGTGCCGTTCACGACAAGTCCAATCGTCGTCGATCGGTCAGAGGCCGAGATCCCGGTTGTCACGCCGTTTGCCGGGGTGCCGTCCACAGAGACTGTGAACGCGGTTCCCATGTGGTCCTCGTTGCGGGCAACCATCGGAGGCAGGGCGAGCTCAGCTGCCCTCTCGGCGGTCAGAGTCAGGCACACCAGCCCACGACCATGGGTGATCATGAAGTTGATTACCTCCGGTGTCGCGTAGTCGGCCGCGGCAATAAGGTCGCCCTCGTTCTCACGGTCCTCGTCGTCCACGACAACGACCATCTCGCCACGAGCGATCGCAGCGATCGCCTCGGTCACCTCGCACAGGGCCAGTGCGGGCTCGTCGACGATGGTGGGGGTGTCCAGGTCCAAAACAGTCATGATGATTCCCGTCTTGAGAAGCTCCGCTGTCTGCGGCGCTTTGGTTCTCCCACCCGCCGGATCGTCCGGAAGGCGTCGATGGTTCCGTCCCCCCTCGAGGCGGTGCGGGCCATGACCTCGATGCAACACAGGCGACCTTTCGCAAGCATGGCCACCTCCTTACGAACAGGTGAACTGCTAAACGAGAGGTGATCTCTTACGTGAACACTGTTCACAAACCTAAGCACAGTTGTCATGTGCAGTGATCCGAAACATGATCACTGATCATGTTTCTTGCCACTGATCATATAGACGGGCATAGTGGTCATCATGACGCAGCCCAGTGCGCCGAGAACGGCGCGTGCCAGGGTTCGGGAGGAGCTGACCCGCCAGATCAAGGAGGTTGCGCGCCGCCAGTTAGCGGCTCGTGGAACGGCGGCACTTTCGCTTCGTGCCGTTGCTCGAGAGACCGGGATGGGCTCCTCAACCGTCTACCGGTATTTCCCAAGCCGCGACCAGCTGCTCACAGCGTTGATTGTCGACGCCTACGAAGCTGTCGGGGCGGCAGCTGCGCAGGCTGAGTCTGCTGTGTCACGTGCCGACGTTTCGGGCCGGTGGATGTCGCTCGTGGGCGCGGTACGCAGGTGGGCAGTGGCGCATCCTCAGGAGTACGCGCTGATCTTCGGCAGCCCTGTACCTGGCTACCGGGCGCCCGCCGACACGGTGGACCCCGCCGTGCGGATTCCGCTACTCGTGCTGCAGATCCTCAGCGACGCCGTCCAGTCCGGTCAGGTTCTCCCCCCAGATGACCGCCCGATCCCCAGGGCCGTGCGTGCCGACCTGAAGTCGCTGCGTGAAACGGTAGCTCCGGTGCTGAGCGACCAGCACCTCGCACGCGCGCTGGCGGCGTGGACACAGCTGGTGGGCAGCATCGGCTTCGAGCTGTTCGGTCACCTCAACAACGTGATCCACGACTACGAGGCCTACTTCAGCTACCAGATGCGCGGCGTAGCCCAGAACCTCGGCCTGACGCAATCTCAAGGGGCTTGATCCGCCTAGGTCCTGCGCCCCTGGGCCGAACTGGCGTGAACCACAGCTGACCATGTCGAAATGGCGGGGGCACACAGATCCGGTCGGCTGGTCGACGTCGGAAGGTCGGCGCCAGCCAGCGGTCATCATGAAGCCCCGGATCATCAGTACGAAAGCGAGGATCAGATTCCAGTGGTCCACGCTGGGGATCGGGTGGTGCGCGGCAGTGACGCAAACGCCAGGATCAGCACGCAAGCTCACCAACGCCCCCTGCGATCGCGCCCCCGATGCATCGGTCGGCAGGCAGTTCCATAGCCCATGGCAGGTACAGGCCCTGAAGGAAGCTGGACACCAACCAGCTCGTGCCCCTCATCATTGCGACACCGAAGTACACCGCGCCCCCCGGAAACTGAGCGAGCCATTGAAGGGATCGAGGTCAGGGCGCAGAGCCAGATCATGCTGTCCGTGACAAGTGCTGGAAGGCGACGTGCCCAAGCCATGACGTGTCCGGCCCAGCGCGGTGGTCACCCCGAGGTGGAGGTGCAAGCAGCGGCCTGCGCCGCTAGCCCAAGCAGGCCGTGGACCTGGATCAACGGGCGAGGGTCGTCCGCAATGGCCCAGCAGCCGTCCACCACGACGTAACGTGCGGTCAGGCCCGTTGTGATGTAGGCCTGCACGGCGCAGATCAGGCGCTCCACCGCCTCGGACTCGGTCCCGACCCCAACGCTGGCGCGCACCGCACCACTCGGCGCACCAAGCCGGGCGAGCAGCGGGTGCGCGCAGAACCGGCCGTCGCGCACGCCGATTCCATGCTCGGCCGCGAGATATGCAGCCACCAGGCCCGGGTCATGCCCCACGACGTTGAACGTGACCACGCCGACGGGCTTCACCGAGTCTGGCCAAATGTGCAACACGTCCACACCGTCAATCGCGCCGAGCCCCTCGACCAGCCGTGTCCGTAGCGCATCTTCATGCGCGACCAGCGCACCGGCAGGCAGGGCTGCGAGCGCCTCGCAGGCCTCGGCCAGGGCGATCGCGCCGATCACGTTGGGCGAGCCCGCCTCGTGGCGCGCGGGCACCGTCGTCCAGAGTGTCCGGTCAGGGCGCACCTCCCGCACCGCGCCGCCGCCGGCAAGGTATGCGGGGGCGTCGTCGAGCCAGTCGCGCCGCCCGATCAGGGCTCCCGCCCCGAAGGGTGCGTACGTCTTGTGCCCCGAGAACGCAACATAGTCCGCGCCGGTTTCGGCCAGGGAGAACCCACGGTGCGGGACGAGCTGGGCACCATCCACCACGACGCGCGCCCCGGCATCGTGTGCAAGACGCACAACCGCCTCAACGGGCAGCGCCTCACCTGTGACGTTCGAGGCTCCCGTGGTCGCCACCATCGCGTAGGGCACCCGCGCGAGCTCAATGGTCAGCGCCGCCAGCGTCTGCGCAACAGTGTCCTGGATCGGCAGCACGGTCGCCGCAACCCGTTGCCAGGGAAGCAGGTTCGCGTGGTGTTCGAGGTCGAGCACCAGCACGAGGCCGCCATCGGGAACGCACCCAGCGAGCAGATTCAGTGCGTCCGTGGTGTTGCGGGTGATGATCGCGACGTCGTCCTGGCGGGCGCCGACGAACCGCGCGATCGTCTGCCGGGAGGACTCGTAGAGCGCCGTCGAGACCTGGGACAGGTACCCCGCGCCGCGGTGCACGCTGGCATACAGCGGCAGGACCTCGTTCACCCGCGCAGCCACCCGCTCCAGGGCGGGCGCGCTCGCCGCGTTGTCAAGGTTGACATAGGTGCGGGTCGTGCCGTCGATCAGCGGCACGCGGGTGTCGGCGCCGACGACGGCGAGCAGAGCGCCGCTCCGGGCGGCGCGGAGCCGGTCGTTGGGGTGGGACAGGACGGGCGTTGAGCGTTCTGCGGTGACAGTCATGGCAGTCCTCTGGTGGCCTATCGGGACCACCTGGGTAGTCCCGCGCTTGCTCGGGCCGATTGGCCTGAGCCAGGTCGTCACCCGGGGCACCCCACCGCGGAAGGAGGGTTGCCGGCCAGCAAGCCGGGGCTACGCGCTGGCACTCGTGACCTGAGTGAAGGATCGACCACGTTCGAGCCAGTGTCAATGTTCGAGGCTCCCGTCTCACTGGCCGGACCTGGCCGTGAAACCGATACGCCCCCGAGTGCGCGTCGACGGCTTTGACCTCCTCCCGGCCACAAATGACCAGGATTCCAACTGCTACCCGAAGGCAACATGTGCAGGTTCGCCCGTGACCGGCAGGGCCAAAACTGCCAAGTCTGCACGCGCGGCCGCACAGGGCCTGGCACAGTTCACTGCCGGTCCTACAACTCAAGACGCACAACAGCTTTGGTTATCGCCCCCCCCCAGAACTGAACCGACAGCCCTGCACCCAGCGCCGGAAGGTTGTCCTCCCGGCCCTGAACGACCGGGTTCTTGAGCAGGAGCGAACTGATGACCCCAAAGCGGATGCGAGCCATGCCTGGCGATTTGCCTATGCGCCACGATTGAGACCGCCAAGGCGAGTTTCGAACAGAACCGCTGCGACATCACCCGGGGCTTGCCACCCGGGTGGGTCGTGGTGACAGTGTTGGTGGCACGGTCAACCTGGATGTACGGCGCTATGAGCCGTGACCGGTGACGGCGTGCTCAGGTGAAGCACGAGGTTTTCCAAGAAGGTCTCGCAGGCCCGAAGCTGGTCAAGCTCGACGAACTCATTGGCGGTGTGCGCCTGGCGAATGTCGCCGGGACCACACACTATGGTCTCGATGCCGGCCCCCTGGAACAGCCCTGCCTCGGTTCCGTAGGTGACCTTGTTGGTTGAGGGAATGCCCCCGAGGACTGCCCCGAGCCGTACTGCCGGGCTCGCCCCACCAGTGTCGAGGCCGGGAACCATGGCGAGGGTCCGTAGTTCGACGTGTGCTTGCGTGTTCTCCTGCCGCATGCGCTCCTGCAGGTCATCGCAGTAGGCCTGAATACGGGCCCGCACTTCGTTGGGGTCCACCGCTGCCAGGGCGCGGAACTCGAACTGGGCACGGCACAGATCTGCAACGATATTGCCCGCTGATCCACCATCTACGAGGTTCACGCTGGCCGTCGTGTACGGCACATCGTAGGCCTTGTCGTACGGCCCCTCCCGCTTGAACTCCTCAGAAAGGCAGCGGATGAACCCGATGGCCCGCGCAGCGTATTCGATCGCGTTGACGCCCTGCGGAGTGAGGGAGGAGTGGGCTGCCACCCCATGGACGGTTAGCTCCAGCAGGTTGACCGACTTGTGCCCGGAGGTCACCCGCATGCGGGTTGGCTCGCCGACGATGCAGGTTGTCGGCCGCACACCCAGCTCGGCAAGTTCCCCCACCATCCTGGCGGCGCCCAGGCATCCGACCTCCTCGTCGTAGGACAGCACGATGTGCACTGGTTCAGCCAGTGGGGCTCGGGCGAGGTCCGGCAGCGTGGCCAGGATGACACCGATGAAGGCTTTCATGTCGCAGGTGCCGCGCCCGAAGAGCCGACCATCGCGGATCTGTGGCGTGAATGGGTCCGTGTCCCAGTCCTGGCCGTCGACGGGCACGACGTCTGTGTGTCCGGACAGCGCAATCCCACCATCGCTGCGGCCGTCGCGGTCGGGGATGGTGACCACGAGGTTGGCCTTTGTCCCATCGTCGTTGGGCAGAACGGCTGGTCTCAGCCCGTGGCCCTGCAGCTCTTTGGACACGACGTCGATGAGCTCGAGGTTCGACCCGCGACTTGTGGTGTCCACAGACACCAGTCGTTTGGTCCAGTCCAGTGCAGAGGTCACGATCGATCCTTCTGGTCGGGGTGAGGAGTCAGGTGAGCCCCCGACCATGCCGGACCATGTGGCACGGAACGTATAATAATGAAGCATTATTAGGCGAATAACTCACCGTTATGTCTCAGATGGTGGAGGCAGTTCCCGGATACCTTGACACTCGCGCCTAGGTGGTCGATCCTTCAACCAGGTCACGAGTGCCAGCGCGTAGCCCCGGCTTGCTGGCCGGCAACCCTCCTTCCGCGGTGGGGTGCCCCGGGTGACGACCTGGCTCAGGCCAATCGGCCCGAGCAAGCGCGGGGCTGCTCAGGTAGTCCCGAAAGACGTACCGGAGACCAACGATGAACCTCACCGCAGCGCACACGCCGTATCTGCGTCGCCACATCGACCTGTCCCTGACCGCCAGTGACCTCTGTCAGCGAATGCCCGCAGGCCTTCGCCCGACACCCAGCACTGACCTCAGGAGAAACAATGACTCTTACCCCGACACGCACGTTGGGCTCAGCCGGCATCGACCGGTTCAGCCCCGCCCAGCTACTACGCACCGCACGCCTGTTCGCCTCTGACCCCGACCTGACCACCCTGATCGATCACCAGTCAGGAGAACGCCGCTGGGTTGAGCTCGACTCCAGCCCCTACCTCCAGATCTGGCTGCTCTCCTGGCCCGCCGGCACCGGCACCGGATGGCACGATCACGGCGAGTCCGCCGGCGCCTTCCTCACCGTCAGCGGAACCCTGGAAGAGCAGACCTCACATGGTCACCGCCACATCCACCGGACGCTGACGGGCGGCCAAGGCCGGGCCTTTACTCCCAACCACGTACACAACGTGTTCAACGTCGGCCTGCAGACGGCCTTCTCCGTACACCTGTACGCACCTCGCCTCACGAGGATGACGCGATACGCCGTGACGTCAACCGGGTTACAGGTCACCGGTGTCGACCAGGTTGGGGTGAACTGGTGACCACGATCTACGCACCCCAAGCTCCGACTCGCCCGCTCTATCTGGAGACCGAGATG
>PMJN01000352.1 GCA_003157445.1 Micrococcales bacterium | reverse complement strand
CCCGGGCTGCGTTCCATCCCCCGCTGGATTCCGCTGCACAAGCTGATCTGGCGCAACTACTATCGCAGGACCAAACGCGCCTGACACGCGCAGACACTGAAGGCCCGTTCCCACCGGAACGGGCCTTCAGTGCTGTCTGCCCTCAGTGAAGTCTTGGTGTGCAGCAGTACACGCGTGCAGCGTTGACTGCGGCTCGTGGTCCGAACATGCTGCTGGCACGCCATCAGTACCAGAGCGCGTTGAGCGGTGGCTGCTCCAGGCAAGGCGGGCCTTTCGACTCTGTGACCCGCCAGCGCGAGGGGCACAATTGCCTCTGTGAGCAGTCTGCGTACAAACAAAGGGAGAATTTCCCGCGTGAACGGTTTGCGTGCGAGCAAAGAAGCACTCCTTTTCTCGGTATCCACGGCGCTGCTGCTCGCCGGAGGCATTGCCTGGTTGGCGTCTTCCCAGACTCCTGCGCGCATCATGTGGATCCTTGGCACCGTGCTCGGCCTAGGTTTCTCGCTTGTATGGACGGTCGACGCGATCCGGCGCCGGCAGCTGAGCGTCGACGTCATCGCGGTGCTCGCCCTGGCTGGAGCCCTAGCGGTCAACGAGCCCTTCGCCGGCGCCATGATCACGGTAATGCTCTCGAGCGGACAGCTCCTGGAGGCCCGGGCAGCCACCCGGGCTCGGCGTGAGCTGAGCNNATCCCTGTGAACGACGTCGTCGTCAGTGACCTCCTGCTGGTGGGCACCGGGGAGATCGTCCCCGTTGACGGACGGCTTCGCTGCACCGCCACATTGGACGAGTCCGCGCTGACCGGGGAGCCCCTGCCACTCGAGCGACTCTCTGGCGACGATGTCCGCAGCGGTGTGGTTAACGCCGGAAAGCCGATCAGCCTGGTAGCCACTGCGCTTGCCACCGAGTCCACCTATGCCGGAGTGGTGCGTCTCGTCCAGCAGGCCCAGGCTTCGTCAGCTCCGTTCGTGCGCACAGCCGACCGGTTCGCCATCCTTTTCGTACCGCTGACACTCATCCTTGCGGGGGCGTCCTGGGCGCTCAGCGGGGATCCGGTGCGCGCCGTCGCTGTGCTCGTGGTCGCGACCCCGTGCCCGTTGTTGCTTGCGGCTCCGATCGCGATCATGTCCGGTCTGAGTCGCGCCGCGCACATCGGAGTGGTCATCAAGGGCGGTAGTGCCCTCGAACGCCTGGCCGGCGGACAAGTCATGCTGTTCGACAAGACCGGCACTTTAACCCAGGGACACCCAGTCCTGGCCGACGTCGTCACTGCCGGCGGCGTTATCGATGCGGATGAAGTGCTGCGGCTCGCAGCCTCCCTCGACCAGGTGTCCGCGCACGTTCTCGCGGGCGCCATCGTAACCGGCGGCACCGGTCGCGGGCTTGCCCTGGAGTTGCCCGAGGATGTCCAGGAAGTTCATGGTTACGGCCTCGCGGGGACCGTTGGGACCCACAGGGTCAGGCTCGGCAAGGCTTCGTGGATTGTCGGCGACGTGGCGCCGCCGTGGGTGCGCCAGGCGCGGCGTCGCGCCGATCTAGACGGATCCCTGACCGTGTTCGTATCCGTGGACGACGAGCCCGCAGGTGCCTTCTTCCTTGAGGACAGGATCCGGCCCGACTCACCCCGGATGATTCGCGCACTGCGCGAGGCCGGAATCACCCGCGTCGTGCTGGTCACCGGTGACCGTGCCGACATCGCGGACATGGTCGGGCGCATCGTTGGCGTCGACACTGTTCTGGCCGACTGCGACCCCGCCGACAAACTGGCCGCGATCGAACGCGAGTCGGCCCATGGCCCAACGATCATGGTCGGCGACGGCATCAACGACGCTCCAGCACTGGCCGCTGCCGGAGTGGGGGTAGCACTCGCCTCACGCGGAGCGACCGCGTCGTCCGAGGCAGCCGACGTCGTACTGACCGTCGATCGGGTCGACGCGCTTGCCGACGCGATCCTGATAGCCCGCCGTTCGAAGACAATTGCGCTGCAGGCCGTAGCAATTGGCATGGGTCTCTCGCTCGTTGCGATGGTCGTGGCTTCGTTGGGGTTCCTGCCACCTGCGGCGGGCGCCGTCGTTCAGGAGATCATTGATGTGCTGGCGATCGGCATCGCGTTGCGAGGGGTCCTGCCGGGCAGGGTGCACACCATCGCGATGACCTCCGCGGACGTCGCCACGGCGCTGCGCCTGCGCGCCGAACACGACGCAGTACTGCCGTTGATCGAGAAGATCCGATCCTCGGCAGACGCACTGTCCACCCGCTCAGCCGACCTTAACCCGGTGCGTGCCCTGCTGGACCGCTTGGAAGCCGAGCTCCTTCCGCACGAGCGAGCCGACGAGGAGATACTCGTCCCGCTGGTGGACCGAGCACTTGGGGGCACTGACGCGACGGCGGCGATGAGCCGCACACACGCGGAGATCGAGCACCAGGTCCGAAAGCTGCGACGCCTTCTGAACGGGCTCGACAGCGAGAGCACCCAGCCCGAGGACATCGTCGAGCTGCGGCGCCTGCTTTATGGGCTGTACGCAGTGCTCAGGCTGCACAATGCGCAGGAAGAAGAGGGCGCATTCAGTCTCGTGCCCAGCGGGGGCGGCAATGCTCAGCCGGTCGCCCCTTAACAGCATCAACCGCACTGGCATGCTGCACTCATGAGTTTCTTCGTGCTGGAGTATCGCTATGGCGACCTGGATGCACGCGCTCGCGTCCGGCGCCACCATCTCGCCTACATGCAGTCGTTGCATCGAGACGGGACGGTGGTGCTCGCCGGTCCCATCGGTGACGGATCGGGCGCCATGGTGGTGCTGCAAGTGAGGTCCGAGAATGAGGCACGACGGGTGGTCGAGGGTGATCCCTACACGGCTGCCGGGGTAGGCGTCGATCACGTGTTGCGACCTTGGAACGTTGTCATACCTGCCGACTTGCAGTAACCAGGAGTGCACGTAGCAGAGTTGGTCAGGGGGTAGCCGGGAAGGCCGAGGGGAACGCGTCCCGGTAGGACCGCAACAGACCTGCCGGGGTCTGGACGCTCTCAGCCGCAAGCATCGCCCGCCCGATCGCGCGAGTGAGGCAGTCGCCAGCTGCCTCCAGCAACGCGTGAAACGCCAACATGTCTGGGGCGCCACGGTCTCCGGTCGCCAGAGTGAAAACAGTGTCGCCGTCAAACATCGTGTGCACCGGGCGAATGGCGCGGGCCATACCGTCGTGCGCGATACCCGACACCTTGGCGCACTGAGCTTTTGTCAGGGTCGCATCAGTTGCCACGACGGCGATGGTGGTGGCAAGTGCGGCTCCCAGACGACCCTGACCACCTGGGAAGATCTTCACCTCGGCGTCCGCGCGCGCTGCCACGACCTCATCGGCCTTAGGAGGCAGAAGTTGGGTGAACTCCCCCAGGAGGCCGAACCGCGCGGCATACAGCTCACCGGTGAGGGGGTCGATGCAGGAACCAAAAGAGTTGACCACTACCAGTGCGGCCACCGTCGCCCCGTCTGCCAACAGCACGCTGGCCGAGCCCACCGCGCCTTTGAGCCCCCCAGCGATAGCACCCGTGCCAGCCCCCACCACCCCGATCAGCGCCGGTCCGTCTGGACTGGAGAATGCTGCGTCATAGGCCTCCTGACCCATGCCTGCTCCAGGACGTTTGGTGAAGTCGCCGCCACGGCCGAGGTCGAAGATGACGGCCCCAGGCACGATCGGGACAACCTCACCCGGCCCGCCAGTCGGGTAACCGACCCCCGCTTTAAAGAGCCGCTGCATCACTCCGTCGGCTGCCGCCAACCCGAAGGCGCTCCCGCCCGAGAACACAATGGCGTGAACCCTCTCAACCTGGTTGCGCGGGTCGAGCAGGTCGGTCTCCCGGGTGCCTGGTCCACCGCCACGGACGTCCACCCCAGCAACGGCGCCAGAGTCGGGAGCCAGGATCACCGTGGTGCCGGACAGCCAACCGCCAACACGGCGATCTGCATGACCCACCCGGATACCGGCCACATCGGTCAGGCTATTGGTCGCGCCGGGCTGCCTGTCGCTCATGGATGCTCCCTACGAGGTGCCTTCCTTCCTGCGATGGTCCCACGCTTGACCGCCTGTCAGGCAGCCAAGGTCCCGACATCCACCTCGAGGCCGGATTCGACTAGCTTCCTGAGGAACTCAAGCAGTACAGCGTCGTGAAGAGTCAGGCCACAGGAGTCGAAGAACACAGACACGTCCACCAGGCATAGACACAGCCTCAGAACGTCGAGGTCCGCGACCCGGTCGTCGCTCGCACGATCCGGTAGTTGCAGGACCACCGAGTCAGGCTCCCACCGGACCGCTCCGTCAAGGCCATGAACGAGCACCTCGATGATGCCGGTCCATCTGGGGTCGACGACCGTCCTCATGATGGCGACCTCCAAGGGACGAAGAAAATGAACTTCTGCCTCGATAGTGAGTCCATCGCATCCCCAGCGCAATGAGTCATTGGCACTAGTGACTCGTCGCCCGCGCGGGTGGCACCCACCTGTGGGTGATGGTCTGGATGGGCGTGAAGGTCAATCGGGCTCTTGGTACTTGGGCGGGG
>PMJN01000297.1:4649-7125 GCA_003157445.1 Micrococcales bacterium | reverse complement strand
GGCACCTCGCCGGCGCCGGCTGCCTTCAGGCCATCCAGCACCCGCGGAACCAGCTCCATGTGCGAGCCCGACAGGATCGAGAGACCGACGCAGTGAACGTCCTCGGCCACGGCGGCAGCGACGATCTGCTCGGGAGTGAGTCGGATGCCTTGGTAGATGACCTCAAAACCAGCGTCGCGTGCACGCACCGCGACCTGCTCGGCGCCATTGCTGTGGCCGTCAAGGCCGGGCTTGCCGACCAGGATGCGAAGTCGTGCGCCCAACGCCTCCCCCGTGGCGCGGACCCGCTCGCGCACCTTTGCGAGCTCACCACCGGCGGCCGTCTCACTGACCCCCACGGCACCGGAAACCCCGGTGGGCGCACGGTACTCACCAAAGACGTCCCGCAGCGCCTGTGCCCACTCCCCCGTCGTCAGACCAGCCCTGGCAGCCTCCAGGGACGCCGGCATCAGGTTGGCCCCCGAGCGTGCGTCCCGGACCAGACGAGCGCGAGCCGACTCGGCGCCGCTACGGCCGGATTCGGTCGAGTCGCGATCCCGGCGCCAGGCGGCGATAGCGGCGGCGGCCTTGGCCTCCACATCGTGGTCGACCGTCATGATGGCGGCGTCAAGGTCGGCTGTGAGCGGGTTCGGCTCTGTGGTCACGAACTTGTTCACACCGACCACGACATCGACCCCGGACTCGATCCGTTGACGCCGCAACGAGTGTGAAGCCACCATGGCCGACTTCATGTAGCCCGACTCGACCGCTGCAACAGCACCACCCATCTCCTGGACCCGGTCGATCTCGGCCCGTGCCCCCGCCAGTAGCTCGGCCACCTTGGCCTCGACNNGGCCTGGGCAGCCCAAGAGCCTCATTCCACGCCGGCAGCTGGACAGCCCTGGCCCGCGCGTCCTTGGACAGCGTGACGGCCAGCATCTCCAGGACGATTCGCTGGACGTTGTTCTCCGGTTGGGCTTCGGTCAGACCCAGCGAGTTGACCTGCACCCCGTATCGGAAGCGGCGTTGGGAGGGGTCCGTCACGCCGTAGCGCTGGAGCGTGAGCTCGTCCCAGAGCTGGACGAACGCGCGCATCTTGCACATCTCCTCAACGAACCGCACGCCGGCGTTGACGAAGAAGGAGATCGCCTTGACCACCTCGCCGAATCGCTCTGGCGGGACCTGGCCGGAGTCGCGGACCGCGTCAAGAACCGCTATCGCCGTGCACATGGCGAAGGCAATCTCCTGCACGGGCGTGGCGCCCGCCTCCTGGAGGTGGTAGCTGCAGATGTTGGTCGGGTTCCACCTGGGGATCTCGGCGACCGTGTAGGCCACCATGTCGGTGATCAGCCGCAGGGAGGGCTGCGGCGGGAAGACGTAGGTCCCGCGAGAGAGGTACTCCTTGATGATGTCGTTCTGCGTTGTCCCGGTGAGCGCCCTGACCGCCGCAGCAGGATCCTGACCGGCGGCGACCGCCTGCTCCTCGGCGACCACCTGGTACATCGCGAGCAGCCACATAGCGGTCGCGTTGATTGTCAGCGACGTGTTCATCTGGGCCAGCGGGATATCTGCGAACAACGCCCGCATGTCGCCGATGTGCGAGATCGGCACCCCTACCTTGCCGACCTCGCCCAAGGACAACGCGTGGTCGGGGTCGTAACCGGTTTGGGTCGGCAGGTCAAAGGCCACTGACAGGCCCGTCTGCCCCTTGGCCATATTGCGCCGGAAGAGCTCGTTGCTGGCTGCGGCGTTGGAGTGGCCGGCATAGGTGCGCATGACCCACGCCGGGTCCCTGCTCGGGCGATTTGTGGCTGCCTGTGACATAACGCTGAATGTACCGGCTGGCAGGGCCTTTGTCGGAAGGTCCTCAGGAAGTGGAAGGCGACATCGTCTCGCTGGGAGGCGACATCACCTCGGGGTAGGTCGGCGCAATCTCGATTGAAGCCGGCAGCGCCGGGGCCGGGAGCCTCACAGGTTGGGTAGGAGGCACCTGACTGTCCTGGTTCACACCCTGCCCACGCGCCAGGACCCGGTGCAGACGAGAGGCCCGTAACAGCCTGTCGAAGCGGGGCGAGACATCGACCAGGACCAGCCGGCGTCCCAGCCGCCGGGCACGATGATGGACACCAACGATCACTCCGAGCCCGGTCGCGTCATAGACCTCGGCCTGGGCCAGATGCACCAGCAGGTCCCCGGCTCCCCGACCCAGGATCTCGTGCAGGGCCAGCCTGACCTCAGCCACGCTGTCCACGTCCAAGCGACCGCAGATAGTAACCTCGCGACCCAGCGAAGTCTCTGTCACGGACACCAGCTGTCGGCCCGCACCGATCAAGACCATGCTCAACTCCCCCTCGAGCCACCGTTCTACCCAGGAAACACACGTGACCCAGGAAACGCCCGTGACTTTCCATCTATTTTGGCGCTTCTGCATGCATCAATCCCGGCAAGCTGATGATAACGATTGCGCATCGATTCAGATCAACCACTCAGGGCGCCG
>PMJN01000297.1:0-4644 GCA_003157445.1 Micrococcales bacterium | reverse complement strand
ATCTCGACATACCGGTCATTGACGCCCGGCCGATCCCTGCGACGAAACCCGCCGGCAACTCAGCTAGTTGGGCGGTAGCCGGCGGCGAGATCTGAGGTCCGGATCTTTAGGCCCGCCGGGGCGACGGCACCCTTGTGCGGAAGCTCCGCCCACCACCGTTCGTATGTCGCGGCGAAGGCCCCCACCAACTCTGGGCCACCGGTGTCTGCCCCTGCCCCTGCGCCTGCGCCTGCGCCTGAGATGGCCTGGGACAGGTCACTACCGCCCATACAACTATCGGCCAGCAGCGTCGGCCCACCAGATGCGGCGGGCGCTGGTTGGCCGAGGGGCGCGCACCAGGCCGGCTTGGGTGCTTTGGCCTTCGGAGCCAACACGGCAACGGCACCGGCAAGGCCGCCGTAGATCACTGCGAGGGCCACGATCCACAACAGGCACGGACTTTCGGACTTCCACGGGGCGCCATGGCAGTGGTCTGCCTGCTCGTTGGCGTCGGGCTCGATCTTTGCTCAGGGGCCGAAGACGGCGGGGACGATCCTGACGAGCTGAACCAGGGGTTATCAGCTGTTGCTGCCGAGTGAGTGTGAGTAAATGATAGTCAACTTGAGAGAGTGGGCTATCGCGAACGGGGTGGATGCGGTCACCTTGCGTACCGGTGGTTGCGGGAAGGGAAGCTCCCTGTCCCGGCGACCCGTGTTGGTGGGCTGATTCTCATCGACCAACGCGCCGGCACCGTGCGTGCTGGGGTGAGCGTTGTATACGGATGTGTGTCGTGTGCTGAACAGTGCCAGCACCTTGAACGGCAGGTAGCACGGGTAGCCACATGGGCGACTACTGACGACCTCTGCGTGGATCGAGCAGTCACCGGCGTCGGGTTGGCGCTGAACCGGGTTGGCACGGTCTTTGAAGAACTGGGGCGACTCCCGCAGCGGGAAACGCAAGGGTGCACCTGTGGGGTTTCCCCGGTTCAAGTCCAAGCACCGCAGCAGGGGCTCGGTGCGGTTCACCACCGGGGCGATCCGCTGCGAAACCAAACACGCGGTGCTGCCCCGGTTGGGCAGGATCAAACTGCATGAGGACGCCAGCCGGCTGGTCGGCAAAGTCGACGTGGGCACTGCACGGGTATTGTCGGCCGCTGTCCGGTTTGAGCGGGGCCGCTGGTTCGTGTCGTTCACCGTAGACACGCAGCGACCAGTGCTGACTCCGGCACGGGCTGACGCGGTGAAAGCGCTAGGGCTGCCAGATCTAAGCCTGGCAGATCTAGAGCGCCTGGATGAACGCCAGCCCCCCCAGGTCACGGGTTCAGAGAAAGGGCGCAGTGTCGTCCGGTTCTCGGGTGACGTCGGCTCCGAGTCCACGCAACGCGTCGGCAAAGCCTGCGTAACCGCGGTCGATGTGATGGGCGTGGCTGACCGTCGTCTCGCCGTCGGCGACAAGGCCAGCGATGACCAGCGCGGCCCCTGAGCGGATGTCGCTGGCCTCGACTGGGGCTCCGGAGAGCCGGTCAACGCCGTGCAGCATGACGTGGTGGCCATCGACCCGTGCGTCTGCCCCCAGACGCGCAAGCTCCTGGACTGTACGAAAACGCGCCTCGAAGACGTTCTCGGTAACCATGGCGCTACCCTGAGCCACCGCGTTGTAGACAAGGGCAAACGGCTGCAGATCGGTGGGGAACCCGGGGTAGGGCAGCGTGGCCACGTCGAATGCCGATCGGCGAGCTGTGGCAGTCACCCGAAATCCGCGATCGGTCACCTTGATGTCCGAACCGGCCCCTGCCAAGAGATCAAGGGCAGTGCCCAGGTGCCCGGCCTCGGCGCCGACCACCTCGACGTCGCCACCGGTGGTGGCCGCCGCGAACGCCCACGTGCCTGCCGCGATGCGGTCGGGCACCACCTCGTGGGAGACCGCGCTCAGGGCGGCCACACCCTCCACGTGGATGACCGATGTCCCTGCGCCCTCGATCCGGGCACCCATCTTGGACAGGAACGCTGCGATATCAACGATCTCAGGCTCGCGCGCGGCGTTTCTGACCCGGGTCTCTCCCTGAGCCAGCACCGCGGCCATCAGAATGTTCTCGGTGGCACCAACGCTGGGGAAGTCCAGTCTTATCTCGCCGCCATGAAGGCCATCTAGCGCCTCGGCGATGAGATAGCCGTGGTTGACGTGGACCGTGGCTCCCAACGTCTCCAGACCCTTGGCATGCATATCCAGCCCCCGCGACCCGATCGCGTCACCGCCGGGGACCGCCACATCCGCCCGCCCGCAACGGGCCACCAGCGGGCCCAGGACACAGATGGACGCTCGCAGCGCCCGGACCAGCTCGTAGTCAGCGCGGTGCATGATCGTGGCCGGGACATCGAGGTCGACGACCCCCGCAGCGGTGTCATAGTCCACGACGCACCCTAGCCGCCGCAGCAGCTCGGCCATGATCGTGACGTCAATGATTGCAGGCACATTGCTCAGATGGGTCTTGCCCACGGCCAGCAAGGACCCGGCCATCAGCTTCAGAGCGCTGTTCTTGGCCCCGACAACCGAAACCTCTCCCCGAAGGCTGGCGCCACCGACCACACGAAACCGCTCCATCACCCCGTGAGCCTACCGGTGCCAAGTCTGAGAGGATTCCATCCATGATCAACTTGACGAGGATCTACACCCGCACCGGCGATAACGGCAGTACCGCGCTCGGAGACTTCAGCCGTACCACCAAGACCGACCCCCGCCTGATTGCCTACGCCGACACCGACGAGGCCAACAGCTGCATCGGGGTGGCGATCACCTGTGGGGCACTTCGCGAGGACGTTCGCACAGTGCTGCTGCGGATTCAGAATGATCTCTTCGACGTCGGCGCAGACCTGTGCACGCCCCTGGCCGCCAGCTACGCCTACCCCCCGTTGCGGGTCCAGGGCGTCTGGGTCGATGAGCTCGAGGCCGACTGCGACCGCTTCAACGACGAGCTTGAGAAACTGAGCTCGTTCATCCTTCCTGGCGGAACACCCGGGTCGGCCTACCTTCATGTTGCCCGGACGGTCACCCGCCGCGCCGAGCGCTCCGCCTGGACCGCGCTGGAGAACTACGGCAGCGAGCCGGCACCCGAAGGCAGCCCTAAGGGTGCCGGTGGGATCAACCCGATCACCGCCAAGTACCTCAACCGCCTCTCGGACCTGTTGTTCATCCTGGGACGGGTGGCCAACCTTCAGATCGGCGGCGACGTGCTCTGGACACCGGGCGGCGGGCGGGCCAAGTCAGAGCGTGACAAGCAGGGGAGGTAGTCGCAGAGCTGAGCGAGCAGAGCTCAGAACTAGGCGACGTAGAAGTTGCGCCCAGGCGGAGAGGCTTCCAGCCACGAGCGCAGTGCCGTGTACGGCGCCTGTGCCAGAGCGATCTCAAAATGCTGGTCACGATAGCGACAGTCGACCTTCGTGGCTCCGCCGATCAAGATCTCAGGTCGTTCGCCGGCCTCAAGGGTTCGCCCCGCACCGAACTGCAGCAGGCTGCGCTCCCAGCGCCTGGCAGGGCGCACCGAGATCCCGGTGAGCGTGAACCACTCGAGGCCGGTCGCTCCATAGCGCACCAGTCCGAACCGCCAGCGGCCATCATCAGGCTCGCGCAAGGCACAGACGGTCAACGGCTTGCCTCGCGCGATTACCCGTCGCCGAATAAAGACCGAGCTCAACACGAGCACGACGATGAACAGGCAGCCGCCAACCAACAGTTCGCTGCTCAGCCACAGTTCATTCATGTGGACTCAGGCGTTGATCCGGGAGGCGTCGACTGCCTCGGCAACAATGGTGACACGGTCGTGATCAACCGAGAGAAACCCACTGTCGATCGTTGCCGCGTGGACCTGACCGGCCATGGACTCGATCCGAACATCGCCGCTGACCAGAATTCCCAGCAGCGGCGTATGACCCGGCAGGATTCCTAGCTCGCCCTCGATCGTACGAGCGCTGACCTGCTTGGCCTCGCCCTCCCAGACCTTGCGATCTGCGGCGACCAGCTCGACATACAGCTGACTCACGGGTTCCTCCTCTCACAAACGTGTTCGATGATTCTAACTGTCATCAATGGTTGACGGTTCATTCAGACACCTCCAGTCCCAAGGCGTGCACGCCATGTCTCAAGCCTGCGCGTGAACATGGCGTGCACCGCAGGTGAGATCAGAGGTTCTTCTGGATGTCGGCCCACTGACGCTCGACGTCATCTAGGCCACCACACATGTAGAACGCCTGCTCGGCGACGTGATCNNGCCAGCGAGACGGTCGAACCGTCCAGACCGGTGAACTGCTTGGCCACATAAGTGTTCTGGGACAGGAAGCGCTGGATGCGACGGGCCCGGTTGACCAGAATCTTGTCTTCCTCGGAGAGCTCGTCGATGCCCAAGATCGCGATGATGTCCTGAAGCTCCTTGTTGCGCTGCAGGATCGAGATCACCCGAACCGCAGTGTCGTAGTGATCCTGGGCGATGTAGCGGGGGTCCAGGATTCGCGAGGTTGAGGTGAGCGGGTCGACGGCCGGGTAGATACCCTGCGAGGCGATGTCGCGAGAGAGCTCGGTGGTCGCATCCAGGTGGGCGAACGTCGTGGCCGGCGCGGGGTCGGTGTAGTCGTCGGCCGGCACATAGATGGCCTGCATCGAGGTGATCGAGTG
>PMJN01000323.1 GCA_003157445.1 Micrococcales bacterium | reverse complement strand
CCCGAGTCCTGATTCTCCTGTCGTACCAGTCCGACATCCGAGCGGGCAGCATAGTGCAGCGCGATGGCCAAAACAGCCCTACTTCCGCAGCTCGAAGATGGTCTTGCCGATCCGTAGCGTTGAACCGACCTCGACGGGCATGGGCTCGGTCAGTCTGTTGGACCCCAGGAACGTACCGTTGGTGGATCCCAGGTCCTCTACGAACCAGCCTGCGTCACGACGGAAGATACGGGCATGGCGACCAGAGGCGAAGTCGTCATCCAGGACCAGGGTGCACTCGGGGTTGCGGCCCAGTAGGACTCCGCTATCGGTCATCGACAACGTCGTTCCTGCCAGGGAACCTTCGGTGACACTCAGAGTGGTCGGAACGCGCTTGGCTGAGGCTCGAGTCAATGGGGTGGCCGACCTGGCGGCAGCCGAGGCGGTGGCTACTGGTTCGCGGGCCGGGCGTCGTGGTGAGCTGGACCTGTTTCGCGTTAGCACCCTGGTGCCGTACAGGTCGCCGCGCAGGACGCCGACGACGCTGAACACGAAGATCCACAGAAGTGCCAGAAGGCCGAGGCGGATCACTGTGAGGGTGAGCTCACTCATGGGCAGGGATCACCGGCGTTCAGCGCGGAAGATCAAGACGGTCCGGCCCACGTTGACCCGGTCACCGTCGGTGAGTCGCTGGCTGGTGATGCGCTCGCCGTTGACGAATGTACCGTTCGTCGAGCCAAGGTCGCGGATATTAGTGACCAGGTGAGGGCCGTCGCTGGTCACCCGAATCTCTGTGTGCTGCCTTGAGATTCCAGGGTCATCCAGGATGACGTCGGCGGTGTTGTCGCGTCCCAGGATGGTGATGGCGGAGAGTAGGGGGTAGTGGTCGCCGTCGACATCGAGCCAGGGTCGCCGGGCTGGGTGGTTTCGCGGGCGGGCAGAGGCCGCGGGCTCGCCAGAAGTGATGGGCGCGGCGGTCGCTGACGCCGCGGCCGCGGGCGGCACGTGAGGCGCCGATGTGGCCGAAGAACCGAATGGTGGCGCAGGGGCAGGGGATACGGGTGCGGCGGCGCTCTTGGCCGTGGCCGGGCGAACCCGGAACACGCCGGTCTCCAGGTCTGTACTGGACAGGAAGTTCACCTGGATGGGGCCGCCGGGCTGGTAGCGCTGCGACTCGGCATGCTCCTGGGCGGAGGCCACCAGCTCATCGGTGAGCATGTCCGAGAAGCCGGTCAGCCTCTCGAAGTCAGTGGGCGCGAGTTCGATGGTGAACAGGTTGGGGACGAAGGTGCGCCCATGGCCGATTGTTGCAGCCCGGTCATCCATGGCGCGGCGCATGGCCGAAGCGATCTCCACGGGCTGGACCTCGGATTTGAAAGCCTTGGCGAAGACACCATGAACCGCTCGTTCGAGTCCTCGCTCGACACGATCGAACACTCCCACAGTCGCTCCTTCCTAAGTGTTGGTCTTTCGATCGTAACGGGCCAGGCTGGGTCAGCCCGAATGCCATTGCCTTTGGAGCCCACTTTCTGCATGTGGACGCCGGATCGGTTTGGATTTCTGGGTGGTCGTCCCCCACACTGTGTGAGCGCGCGCGAGTGGCGGAATGGCAGACGCGCTGGCTTCAGGTGCCAGTGTCCGAGAGGGCGTGGGGGTTCAAATCCCCCCTCGCGCACAGTGAAGTAGGCCCCTGAGCAGCGGAAACGCTACTCGGGGGCCTTTTTCCTTTCCAATCAGACCGCTCTCAGATCACCTTAGCTAACGACGATGCCTGGGAATGCGGTCAGCGTCGTCGGGCGCGATGGCAACCGGAACCTCCCTCTGTCGGGTCTTCGAGGGGGCGGCCAGCGTAGGGCCCGGTGACAGTCTCACCCTCCACAACACTGCCGGCACCGTGGAGGTGACCGCCGACTTCATGGACTCCAACAGCGGAACCTCGATTTCCCCATGTGTGGTCCTGCTTGTGGGCAAATGGCCAATTGTGAGTGTTCCCGCGATACGTTTTGGGCATGGCCCGACCCCACGCCGCGTCCCTCATCGAGGATGCCTTCCATCGCCGTTCGAACGCCCTGATGCGTGGACGCGGATGGGGAACCCGCACGATCAGCCACACCGGATATGGCAGCCAGGACTTTGTACGGGTCCTGGGTCGGGTGTTGCTAAGCCGCCAGACGCAGAAGCCGGCAGTCAACGAGGCAGACGGGCGCTTCGTTGAGCTCAGAGACACCAGGGGCGAACAGCGTGGTTGGCGCGCGTTCGTCACCGCAGGAGCAATGAACGTGCCGGTCCGAGTCATCATCGGTGACCGCACCATGCACACCTTCTCAGACAGAAGTGGCTACATCGACGTGGTGATTCCGCAACCAGGCCTGGAGCCCGGTTGGCATGCGGTCACAGTTGCGGCAGAGGGTGGCAAGCCGGTCCAGGCCCCGGTGCTGATCATCGATCGCGAGGCTCGTTTCGGCCTTGTCAGCGACATCGACGACACGGTCATCTCCACTTCCCTGCCGCGCCCGTTGATTGCAGCCTGGAACACCTTCGTGCGGCAGGAGACCGCTCGGCACCTGGTGCCCGGCATGGCACCGATGTTTCGTACGCTGATCGGGGAGCACAAGGGTGCGCCGACTTTCTATCTGTCCACCGGTGCCTGGAACACTGCGCCAACGCTGACTCGCTTCCTTAAGCGTCATGGGTACCCGGCCGGTCCCATGCTGATGACCGACTGGGGTCCTACCAACACCGGTTGGTTCCGCAGCGGGCAGGACCACAAGACTGAGGCCTTGCACCGGTTGGCTCGCGAGTTCCCGAAGATCCGCTGGGTTCTTGTCGGTGACGACGGACAACACGATCCCAAGATCTATGGCGATTTCGCCAGGGATCG
>PMJN01000257.1 GCA_003157445.1 Micrococcales bacterium | reverse complement strand
CGACCGAACTGCGGATGCCGGTGTCAACGAACTGCTCATCGTAGACACGCTGAAGTTCTGTCCACAGCTAGGGGTCAACCGCGTTTCCCTCAACTTTGCGGTCTTCCGCTCTACCCTGGAACGCGGAGAGCGGCTGGGTGCCGGACCATTCCTGCGAGGTTGGCGCAAGGTGTTGCTGTTTGCCTCGCGCTGGTTCCAGATCGAGAGCTTGTACCGGTTCAACGCCAAGTTCCAGCCGACCTGGGAGCCGCGTTTCGTCGTCTATCCAGCCACCCGCAACCTGCCCAGGATCACGGTCGCAGCACTTGAGGCGGAAGCGTTCCTCACCTGGCCGCATCTGCGGCGGTTCAGTGGGGCGTGATCATGACCACTTTGGTGATGGGCGTCGTCAACGTCACGCCCGACTCTTTTAGCGACGGAGGTAGGTGGTTCACCCCTGGCGCCGCGGTGGCTCACGGAATGAGCCTGCTGGAGCAGGGCGCGGACATCCTGGATGTGGGCGGTGAGTCGACGCGTCCCGGGGCAGATCGGCCGATCAGGGAAGAGGAGCTGCATAGGGTCATCCCGGTGATTCGTGAGCTGTCCCGGGCCGGGGCACGAGTCTCGGTCGACACCATGCGGGCCTCGGTTGCAGCGCAAGCACTTGAGGCGGGTGCCTCCATCGTCAACGATGTCAGCGGAGGTCTGGCCGACCCCGAAATGGCGCGGGTGGTGGCAGCGACTGGGGTGCCGTTCGTGGTCATGCACTGGCGCGGTCACAGTGACACGATGCAGGGTCACGCATTTTACGACAACGTGGTCCCTGACGTATGTCGGGCGCTGAGCGAACGGGTGGGGGACCTGTGCGATCGCGGGGTGGGCCAGGACCAGTTGATCGTGGACCCGGGGTTCGGCTTCGCCAAGCTGGCCGAGCACAACTGGTCCCTGCTCGCCCATCTGGACGCGCTTCAGTCACTTGGGCTTCCGGTGCTTGTCGGCACCTCGCGCAAGGCATTTCTCGGCGCTATCGGCGTCCCCAAGGGTGGGGCGCCCCGACCTCCCGCCGAGCGAGATGCGGCAACAGCGGCGACCACCGTGATTGCCGCGCTAGCGGGCGTGTGGGGAGTGCGTGTCCATGACGTCGCTTCGAGTATCGACGCTCTGCACGTGGTGGCAGCCGTGGAGGCGGTTCGATGACGGATCACATAGTCTTGCAAGGGATCTCGGCGCATGGCTTCCATGGGGTACTGGACGCCGAAAAGGCCGACGGGCAGACTTTTGTCGTGGATGTGAGCCTAGAGGTCGACCTGAGGCGTGCCGGTCGCAGTGATCTGTTGGGGCACACGGTCAACTATGCCGAGGTGGCAGCCGAAGTCGAGTCGCTGATCACCGGACCGTCGCTGGACCTGATCGAGACCCTGGCCGACCAGATCGCCGTAGCGGCCTTGCGGCGCCAGCTGGTTCAGGCTGTCGAGGTCACGGTTCACAAACCGCAGGCGCCTATCCCTGTGTCGTTCGATGACGTCCACGTGGTGGTCCAGCGCAGGCGTGACGAGCCGGTGGTAATCGCACTTGGTGCCAATCTCGGTGCTGTGCAGGCCACGCTCGAGGCGGCGGTTCGCCAGCTGGCCGAAGTCGATGGCTTACGGATCACTGCCGTCTCGGACCTGTTCGAGAGTGACCCTGTGGGCGGTCCAGACCAGCCCGTCTACCTCAACGCTGTCGTCCTGGCACGAACCCGCTTGGCTGCCTATGCGTTGCTGACCGAGCTTCATGGGATCGAGGCCGATCATGGTCGAGTTCGCGAAACTCGTTGGGGTGCCAGAAGCCTGGACCTCGATCTTATTCAGTATGGAGATCCCGAGTCGGACTCCGACCTTGTCAGCAGTGACGCGGAGCTGAGGTTGCCCCACCCCCGCGCCCACGAACGGGCATTCGTCCTGGCCCCGTGGTCTGGTGTCGACACCCAAGCGCAACTTCGGGTCGGCGAGGCACTGGTTCCGGTCAGTGAACTGCTCGGGCAAGTCGACGACGGCGAACTTGCCGGCATGCGGCCCGGCCCTGAGTGGAGTCCTTCATGGTGACCGGCGGCCGAGGCGTCACCATCCGAGTCGTGTTGCTGATCGGGTTGGTCACAACAGGGTTTTCTTACTTCGTGTTTCGTATCTGGACAACGCAGGGTGGCGCTTTGCCGCCGTCGCCATGGGGCGCCCTCATCGTTCTGGTATTCATGGCTTGTGGAGTCTTCTTTGCGGGGTTGCCGGTCCGTCGCTTTCTGCATGGGCAGGCCAAGAAGACGCTCAACCCCATGCGCGCCATGCGTACCCTGGTCCTGGCTCAGGCATCTGCCCTGACCGGGGCCTTGGTCACTGGCTGGTACCTCGCGCAGATACTGGTGGTGTTGCCGAACTTCGACATAGCTTCACGTCGTTCGCTCTTGTGGAGGTTGGTGGCGTTGGCCGCCGGTGCAGTCCTGATGGTCGTTGCCGGGATGGTGGTCCAGAAGATGTGCCGCGTGGATAAGGATCATCCTGACCGTGACGCCGGCCATGACGTCGACGCACAGACCAACGACCGGCACGAACACTGAGCAGGCATCTTACCTGAGCCTTACCTCCGCTGAGGACATACGAGCGGGGGCAGCACCCCTACTTGTCGACGTCTCCCACAACGAAGAACATCGAGCCCAGGATGGAGACCATGTCGGAGATGAGGCAGCCCGGCAAGACTGCTGCTAGCACGGAGACGTTATTGAAGGACGCAGAACGTAGCTTC
>PMJN01000526.1 GCA_003157445.1 Micrococcales bacterium | reverse complement strand
AGGTCCAGATCCAGCCGCACGCAGTCGCGCGAGTGCGCGCGTGCGGAATCCGGACCGAACCGCGGATGGAGGGCTGCCGGCGACAGCGCGCTGAGCAGCACCGTGCCTAGCCCGGACGCATCCGGGACCAGCGCCGCCTGGTGCTGCCCGCACGCAGCCAGCGCCGTGACCAGGTCCTGGGGCCGCAGCGTGGGGATGTCGCCGAGCAGGACCGCCGTCGGTCCGGAGCCCAGCACCACTTGCACGTAACCGATCCCCAGCGCGATGGCAGGGTTGAGGCCGTCGCCTTGATCGACGATGACGATGCTGCCCATCTCGCGCACGAAAGTCGCAGTATGCTCGTCCGAGGTCACGACCACCAGCTGTGCTGGCGGTATGGCGCCAACGGCTGCGGTGATGGTGTCCAAGGCGAACCCATGAGCCAGGTCTGCCCGGGCCACTCCGGCGGGCGGGCTCAGACGGCTCTTGGCCGTCAGCTGGCCCTTGATCGGGATGATCACTCGCCAGCGGTCGCTATCAGGGGAACGCATCGGCTCAAGCATCTCAGTACGTACGCGCTCATCTCGACACCGACCCACTTCAACAACGAAGATAAACACACAGAGAAGACAGGGCGGTGCCTCGGTGCGGCGAATTCGACCAGAGTGGCAGGTGCCGAAGTCCTATCGTGGACTGGCCACGATCTTGCGTGCGCTCTTCATGGTGTTCACTCGCCGCGACTGGAGCGGGGCCGAGTACTTCCCCTCGTCCGGCGGATTCGTGGTGTGCCCGAACCACATCTCGCACGTCGACCCCTTCGCCTTCGCCCACTTCCTGTATGACAACGGGCACCCGCCGTTCTTCCTGGCCAAGTCGGAGGTCTTCCAGGTTCCGATCCTGGGCAGGCTACTGACCGCGGCACAGCAGATCCCGGTTCAGCGCGGAACGAGCGAGGCGGCCAAGGCCTTTTCAGCTGCCGTGGACGCCGTGCAGGAGGGCAAGTGCGTCCCGATATTCCCCGAAGGCACGCTGACCCGGGATCCGCAGCTGTGGCCGATGACTGCCCGTACCGGCGCCGCGCGGGTGGCTCTGATGACCCGATGCCCGGTCATTCCGGTGGCGCAGTGGGGACCGCAAGAGATTCAGAAGCCGTATGGCAAGGCGCTGCACCTGTTTCCCCTCAAGACCATGCGGATGCTGGCCGGACCTCCGGTTGACCTCAGCGACCTTTACGACCTGGCGCAGGACTCGGCAACCATGAAGGAGGCCACTTCCCGGATCCTGGATGCCATCACGGCTCAGCTGGAGACCATTCGGGGCGAGAAGGCCCCTGCCGTTCGCTTTGACTCCCGCAGTGCCGGTGTTCCGGAAACCGGTAACCCCAAGAGGGCCCGCAACAGCGGGTCCGCCCGCACCACCAAGAGAGGGTCCGCTTGACATCCTCCCGGCCATGAATGACCAGGATTCCAACCGCTACCCGGAGGCAACNNAGTCTGCACGCGCGGCCGCGCCAATGCCTGCCGCGGTTCACTGCGGTTCCTGCAGCTGAAAGAGCACAAGAGGTTTGGTTATCGTCGCCCACAGCTGAACCTCAGGGCTTCCAGCCACAGACGGAAGGGTTTCCTCCCGGCCCTGAACTACCGGGTTTCCACCCTAAGAGTGGGCCGATGACGCGCGTGGCCGTCTTCGGCACGGGCAGCTGGGGCACCGCGTTCGCGGCGGTTCTTGCCGACGCTGGATGCCAGGTGCGGATGTGGGGACGGCGCACCGAGCTGGTCGACCAGATCAACCAGACCCACGTCAACGGCGACTACCTGCCGGATCTTGTTCTGCCCGGCGCAATCTCGGCTACGAACAGCCCGCAGGAAGCAGTGGACGGCGTCGACATCGTGGTCCTGGCTGTTCCGTCCCAGCTGCTGCGGGCAAATCTGGCGCATTGGGCTGACTTCCTGCCCCCGCGGGCGGTGGTCGTGTCCTTGATGAAGGGTGTCGAGCTAGGCACGACCAAGCGGATGAGCGAGGTCATTGCCGAGGTGGGCCACGTCGGCCCGGAGCGCATCGTGGTGGTGTCGGGGCCAAACCTGGCCAGGGAGATCGCAGCCAAGCAGCCCGCGGCCACGGTTGTGGCATGCGTGGAGGAGTCCATCGCCGAACGGGTGGCGATGGCCTGTGCCGCGCCGTACTTTCGGCCGTACACCAACACCGACGTGGTGGGCACCGAGCTCGGTGGTGCGGTCAAGAACGTCATCGCCCTCGCCGTCGGCATGGCCGAGGGCATGGGGATGGGGGACAACACCAAGTCCACGATCATCACCCGGGGGCTGGCTGAGACCTTGCGTCTGGGCATGGCCCTGGGCGCCGACCCGGTGACGTTTGCAGGTCTGGCAGGGGTCGGCGACCTCATTGCCACGTGCATGTCGCCGCTGTCGCGCAACCACAGGTTCGGCGTGAAGCTCGGACAGGGCATGAGCGTGGCACAGGTAGTGGCCACGACCAGCCAGACCGCTGAGGGAGTTAAGTCCTGTCAGGCCATCCTGGAACTGGCCCAGCATCACGGTATCGATGTCCCGATCATCGAGAACGTCGTGGCGGTGGTGCACGAGGGCCGCAAACCCCGTGATGTGGCGGACCTGCTGATGTCGCGCGCACGCAAGGCCGAGAGGACCTGAGCTGGCCGCGCCACAGATCAGCCGGCCGGGATCGCGTGGGCTAGGCCAGCCTGCAGATCGTTCCACAGATCTTCGACGTCCTCGACCCCGACGCTGAGGCGCAGCAGGTTGTCCGGCACGGTGGACGGTTCGCCGGGGTGCCGGCGGCGACGCTCGATCAGTGACTCGACCCCGCCCAGGCTGGTCGCATGAGTCCACAGACGGACATGGGCGCAAACAGCTTCAGCTCCCTGTAGACCACCGTCGACCTCGATCGCCAGGATCGAGCCAAAGCCCGGGAAGCGCACCCGCTGCACACCGCGATGAGCATTGAGCCGGGCGGCCAGCACAGCTGCGTTGGCGCTGGAGCGCTCGACCCGCAGGTGCATGGTCCGCATGCCCCGCAGCGCCAGCCAGGTCTCCATCGGGCCCGCGATGGCGCCGTGCAGAGTTCGGTACTGGCTCAGGACCTCTTCCAGCCCGCGTCCACGCTCGGAGCTGGCGGTGACCGTGGCGCCCAGAATCACGTCCGAGTGCCCGGCGAGGTACTTGGTGACCGAGTGCACCACCACGTCGGCGCCCATCGACAAGGGCTGCTGGACCAGCGGGGTGGCAAACGTGTTGTCGCACAGCGCGACTGCGCCGACACCGCGGGCAGCCTCGAACAGAGTCGGCAGGTCTGCGACCTCCAGCATCGGGTTGGTGGGGGACTCGGCCCAGAGAACGTCGGCCCCCTGTAGCGCGGCGATCACAGCAGCGGTGTCGCTGATGTCCACGCGCCGCAGGACTGCCCGTCCGGCTTTCTCGAAAGAGGCCAGGATCGCACTCGTGCCGGCGTAGGAGTGGGTGGGAGCCACGATGATCGCCCCCGGCGGTGCCAGCGACAGGGCTGCCGCGATGGCCGCCATGCCGGAGGAGAACACCAGGGCTGATCCGCCCTCCAGAGCGCCGAGCGCCTCCTCGAACGCCGTCCAGGTCGGGTTGCCGGCGCGCGCGTAGTCGACGGGACCGTCGGCGACGTAAGTCGAGGAGAACTCCAGCGGGGCGTTGACGCCGGCTCCTGGCACCCGTGGCTGTCGTCCGGCCGAGACCAGGATGGATGCGGGGGCAAGTCCTTCGCCATGGAGGTTCACCTGCTCAGGGTAGGGCCCGGCGCG
>PMJN01000358.1 GCA_003157445.1 Micrococcales bacterium | reverse complement strand
AGCGCCGCGATATCAATCTTGCCCATTCCAAGCATGGCTCGCATGACCGCGCTCGACTTGTCGGGGTCAGGATCACTCAGGAGCTCGTTCAGGATGGGTGGGACGATCTGCCACGAGAGACCGTACTTGTCCTTAAGCCAGCCGCACTGCCCCGGTTCCCCGCCGTCGCTCGTGAGCTTCTCCCAGAAATGATCGATCTCGTCCTGGCCCACTGCTGAGACAAAAAGAGAGATCGCCTCGGTGAAGGGGAACTGTGGGCCGCCGTTGAGCGCCTGGAACTCGAGGCCATCGAGGATAAACGACACCGACATCGCGGTGCCAGCAGGACCCGGCCCTCCGTCGCCGTATCGCGAGACACCCAGGATCCACGAATTCCTGAAGATCGAGACGTAGAGGTTGGCAGCCTCCTCTGCTTGGTCGTCGAACCAGAGAAATGGGGTGATCTTCTGCATCACAAGCTCCTTATCCACAGGCTCCCTGTCACGGGGCCCTGACCAAGACTGCTGGGACCTGATCGAGAAAATACTCCGCACGGGTGGGTTCAGCCAGACTCTGGCGCGGCTTATCCGTGTGGCGGAACGTCCCTTATCTGAAACACCTGCCTGAGACACTTGCCTCATGGCCAACGTCCCCGCCGCTCGTCAGGCGCTGGCCGTCCTGCGACTTCTGGCGCGCCACACCGAACCCGTGCCTGCCTCTGCCATCGCCCGCGACCTCGACCTGCCACGCTCCAGCGTCTACCACCTGCTCACGGTGCTTTGCGATCAGGGGTTTGTGGTGCATCTGGCTGATGAACGGCGGTACGGCCTTGGTGTGGCTGCGTTCGAGCTAGGTTCGGCTTACACCCGGCAGGCTCCACTGCAGCGCCTCGCCCGTCAGTTGCTAGTTCATCTGGTGGACACGACCAGACACAACGCCCACCTTGCGGTGCTGCACGGCCGTGACGTCCTTTATGTCATCGAGGAGCGAGCGCCCGGCCGGCCGCCCCTGGTTAGCGACGTGGGCGTGCGCCTACCCTCGCAGCTGACCGCGAGCGGCTTGGCAATGTTGGCCTGCCTTCCGCCGCAACAGGTCAGGGCGCTCTTTCCGTCGCGCGATGCCTTCGTCCAGCGCCACGGCGTGGGCCCGACGACGCTACCTGCCCTGCGGGCCCTGCTGTCCCGAGTTCGCCGCGATGGCTTCGCCTTGGAGGACGGGACCGTGACGCCGGACTTCGCCTCGGTGGCCGCAGCGGTACGCGACCACAGTGGTCATCCGGTAGCCGGTATCGCCGTGACGTATCCGACTTCGGAAGTGACGGCTGACCAGCGTCAGACCATCGTCGAGCAAGTCATCCGAACCGCTACAGACCTGACGCGTCGTGTGCGAGGTCGAGCCTGACATATCGTCGAGGCATGAGAGCCATTACGATTCCCACGCCCGGAGACGCCGACGCGCTCGTCCTCGCTGAGGTGCCCACACCCGAAGTGGCTACCGGCGAGGTGCTCGTCACGGTGGCGTCGGCCGGCGTCAATCGCGCGGATCTGATGCAAAGGCAAGGGTTCTACCCCCCACCACCCGGTTCTTCGACGTACCCCGGCCTTGAGGTCAGCGGCACCATCAGCGTCGTGGGTGGCAATGTAGCCGGCTGGGCGGTCGGCGACCAGGTGTGCGCGCTTCTCTCCGGCGGCGGGTATGCCGAGCAGGTGGCTGTTCCAGCCACACAGCTGCTGCCCGTGCCGCAGGGGGTCTCGCTGGTCGAGGCAGCTGGGCTACCCGAGGTCGTCAGCACGGTGTGGTCCAACGTCTTCATGACAGCCAACCTGCAGGTGGGTCAGACCATCCTGATCCACGGCGGTTCCAGTGGGATCGGAACGATGGCGATCCAGCTTGCGCGTGCGGTCGGCGCCCGCATCGCGGTAACTGCCGGAACGGCGGAGAAGCTGCAGGCCTGTCGCGAGCTGGGGGCCGAGATCTTGATCAATTATCGCGAGCAGGACTTCGTTGAGGTGCTACGCAACGCGACCGATGGGTTCGGAGCTGACGTAATCCTGGACAACATCGGTGCCAAGTACCTTGCCCGCAACGTCAGCGCCCTGGCGATCAACGGACGCCTGGTCATCATCGGACTCCAAGGTGGGGTCAAGGCCGAACTCGACCTCAGCGCCCTGCTTGGCAAATGTGCCGCAGTGATCGCGACGTCGTTGCGGGGCCGACCCTTGGCTGAGAAAGCGGCCATCGTGGCCGCGGTGCGCGAACATGTCTGGCCGTTGATCCAGTCCGGTGAGGTCAAGCCGATCGTGCACCGAACCTTCCCCCTGGCTCAGGCTGCCGAAGCCCATCGCGAGCTCGAGGCCGGCGCCAACATCGGCAAGGTACTGCTCACCACCTGAACAACACGCAAGGAAGTCAGGCCCGCACCTGGGCCTACAGAGGATGCCGAGGCGAGGTTGCAGGGTTCGGGTGGGATCCAGAAACCCGACTTCTAGGGCCCTACCGGCATGAAGCACACCTTAAAATGTAGGTGTGGCTGGGATGTCGCAAGGATTCCCTCCTGCGGCCGACGAACCGCCGGCGGCAGGTTGCACGAAACTCGCGGCCGAATACGAATGGTCTGAAAGCGAGTTCGGCCCGCAAGAGGAGTGGGATCCTGCCGTCGAGGCTGTCGTCCGCCTGCTGCTAGAGGCCACCGCACCCATGGCCTACTGTCACGGCGCGGGCTACGCGATGGTCTACAACGACCAGTTCGCCGCCCTGCTGGGCGCCAGGCATCCGCGTGCCTGGGGTCAGCGGGCCTGCCTGGTGATGCCCGAGATCTGGTCACATCCAGGCTTTGGCGAGGCGATTGACAACGTCTTCGCCGGCCAGCCCGCTTTCCATGACGACGGGTCGATGCTGGATCTCAAGGCAGGAGAGCGAACCCACCCCGACTGGGCCTATCTGGCTCGCAGCTACTCGCCCGTTCGGGACAGTGACGGCTCGGTTCTGGGAGTCTTGATCGTGGTCGTCGAGGTCGCTCCCGTCTTGGTATTGGTTGGCGGCGCCCAGCAGGGGGACCAAGGTGGCGCGAAATGGTGCGGGCTGGAGCTGTGGGATGAAACGGTCGCCCGGCATCCGCTGATCTGGTCGGGATTCCGGGCAGGCGCCAGGCCACCGGAGGAGCCCGTCTCCAAACCTGACCAACGGTTCGTCACCCCAGAAGGTAGAGGGCAGACTCTGCCGATCAACGGGCCCGATATCGCGGGGTCCATCGGTTACCTGGGCATCCGACGCCATCTTCCGGACGTCCAGATGGTGACCCTGGCGCCGCGTGAGCCGAACGACACCGAAGCCGCACCCAGAGGTGATTTCTACGACGTCTTCCCAATGCCGGACGGCAAACTTGCCGCCACCATCGGCGATGTAAAGGGCGCCGGCACCGCGGCGGCATCGGTTATGGAACAGGTGAAAGTGGAACTGCGCAAAGCAACGCTCACCAGCTCTGATCCCAATCTTATTTTCATCGCGCTCGACGAGCTCGTCAGTCATCTGGACCGGAGCCGGCCAGCTGTGCAGGGCCAGGATCAGGACTCCGCCGAGGCCGGCTTCGGCGGCGAACTGTTCGTGACGGCGCTGCTCGGGATCTTTGACCCGGCCACCGGCGATCTGGCGCTGGCAAGCGCCGGCCACATCCCACCGGCAGTTGTCCGTCATCAAAGCCCGAATGCGCAGTCCAGTTCTGGACGTCTCGCTGAGTTCGCCCAGATCAAGGCGGGGCCCCCGATCGGAGTCAGAGGGACCCGCCCGGTCACCCAGATCGTCCTGCAGGATGGCGACGCCCTGATCGGGGTCACCAGGGGACTGCTCGAGGGTCGCACGCGCAGCCTTGCCCAGGGGCAGTCGAGGCTGTTGGGGGCCCTGAGCGCGATGTCCGCGACGGCTGCTCGCAGCATCTCCCAGCACGTGGTCGACACCCTGATCGGGGACAAAGGCCTGGAGCACGACTGCGCCTTGCTGGTTGTCGTACACGACAGCGGTGATCACCAAATGAGCTCAGTGCTGGTTCCGCCGCACACCACAGCCGTGCGTGGGGCACGTCGGTGGGCTCGGGCCCAGCTGGAGTCATGGGGCATGAGCCAGGAGACCATAGCCACCACGGTCATGTGCGTCTCAGAGCTGGTAACCAACGTGGTGCAGCACGCAGGCACACCGGCCAGGGTCACCATGGAACTTGCCGACCGGCTCTTGGTCACCGTCGAAGACACCGGCACCTGGAGCACACCTCGCACCACACCCGAGGACCACTCCGCCGTCCAAGGCAGAGGCCTTGCCCTGGTGGCAGCCGTCTCGGATGCCATGGGCCATGCGCGCGGGGTCGAGGGGTCCACAGTGTGGTTCGAGATCGCGCCAGGGCGCGCCAACAGCTAGGTCGCCGATTCGCTGCGAGGTGTTGCCGGCTCCAATTCGTCAAGCACCGCCGCGCAGCTACGTTCAACTGTGACTGAAGGGACACGTCATCAAGAGAAACTCGTGAGCCTGGCTCGCAACGACAGCAGGAAGGCGTGGGGTCAGCCTCGTGATTTCTGGCCTTACCAGCCATCCTTAGGTACCTGCTCGTGTTTCTGGTGACCTTCCTGCAAGTCACCGTTGTTGGCTCTGGCACCCAGAAATGGCCAAGCGAGAAATGCCCCTGAAAGTGCTTCAGAGATATTGCCCCGGCGTCCCGTTCTCACGAGAGTCCGGGCGGTTCGCCATACCGTGGCCGAGACCGGATGACTGTCCGCGACCGCCTTCCTGACCGGGCTCACCTGGTGGCAGTGCCCGGCGCATGTTCTGTAGCTGTTGCTGTGCGGCCATCTGCTGGGCGAAGAGCGCGGCCTGGATGCCGTGGAAGAGCCCTTCGAGCCAGCCCACGAGCTGAGCTTGCGCGATGCGCAGCTCGGCATCGGAGGGCGCATCGTCGCCGAACGGCAAGGTAATGCGCTCGAGCTCTTCAATCAGCTCGGGAGCCAAACCCTCCTCCAGCTCACTGATCGAGCGGCGGTGGATCTCAGCCAGGCGAGTGCGACCAGCTTCGTCCAGCGGCGCACTGCGCACCTCCTCGAGCAGTTGCTTGATCATGGAGGCGATCCGCATCACCTTTCCGGGGTGCTCCACGAGTTCGGCCGGGTCGCGGTCCTGCTTGTCATCCCCGGACTGCTCGGCACTCCTGCCGTTTCGGGAGACGACCACGGCCCGGTCGCTATGAGTGCGGTCAGCTGGGCCCTGTTGTTCATCGCGGGATGCGTTCATGATCCCCATCCTGCACTGTGGCAAGCTGATCCGGTGCGTCAGCCAAGAAAACCGGGGACGAGCAACGCGTCGGGCTCAAGACTCAGCGAAGCGCCATGCGGGCCCTGAGCGTGTCGCGTTTGTCCTCAAAACGCAGCGCCTGCTTTTCTAGCCCATCGATGAAGTGGGCCAGGTCGGTGCGGGCCGCCTCACCCTGGGCGGACAGCCCCTGCAGCTCGAAGACCTTCCAGAAGCGCAGGACCGGGTCCAGGACCTCCTCCTTGTGCTGGCGCAGGTCGTAGATGCCCTCGACCGCCATCTCGACCGCCTTGCGCTGAAAGCCGGGGATGCCGCTGCCCGGCATCTGGAAGTTCTTA
>PMJN01000079.1 GCA_003157445.1 Micrococcales bacterium | reverse complement strand
CTGCCCGGCATCTGGAAGTTCTTAACGACGTCCAGGATCGCAACCATGGCCTGGTCCGGCGAGATCTGCAGGGCCGCGTCCATCAGGTTGCGGTAGAAGATCATGTGCAGGTTCTCGTCGGCGGCGATGCGGCTGAGCAGGCTCTCGCACATCGGGTCGTTGGTGAACTTGCCCGTATTGCGGTGGGAGACCCTTGTGGCAAGCTCCTGGAAGGAGACGTAGGCCAGGGAGCCCATCAGCTCGCCAGAATGTGCCGATTCGTATCCGGCGGACATGTGCTGCATCCGGAAACGCTCCAGCGCAACGGGATCCACCATGCGGGCGACCAGCATGTAGTCGCGCATCGCGATCGCATGCCTGCCCTCCTCGGCCGTCCAGCGGTGCACCCACTCGCCCCACGCGTGCTCGCGTCCGAAGATCAGCGCGATCTCGTGGTGGTAGCTGGGCAGGTTGTCTTCGGTAAGTAGGTTCACGATCAGCGCGGAGCGGGCGACCTCCGAGATCTCGCAGTCCTTCTGGCTCCACTGGTCACCGCCCATCCGACCGTCGAAGCTGCGGCCCAGGCTCCACGGCACGTAGTCGTGTGGGAACCACTCCTTGGCTGCCCTCTCGTGGCGGTTCAGCTCGCCCTCCACAACCTGGTCGAGTTCGCGGAGCAGTTCTGTCTGACCTATTGTCTTGACCATGCGGATTCCTCCTAAGGCAACACTTACCTACGCGTCCGTAGGTTACGCTATCGTAGGTTGATCCGTGAACCCGGCGGAAGGCCCGAGTACATGCCAGGCCCGCGGATTGTCACCTATATGCGTCGCTAGGGTCGCTGTCATGGCTCACTCTTTCGACACTGACTCCGAAGCGACCGGTTTGTGCGCCTTCGTCGATGCCTCTCCCTCACCATTTCACGCCTGCGCCGAGGCTGGAGCCCGACTCGCAGCGGCTGGTTTCAGCCTGCTGTCAGAGACCGATGCGTTCCCGGTCGAACCCGGTCGCTACTACCTGATCCGTGGTGGTTCGTTGATCGCCTGGAGTAGTGAAGCCGCAAGCGGGCCGACAACGCCCTTCCGCGTCGTGGGCGCCCACACCGACAGCCCGAACCTGCGGATCAAGCCACGCCCAGATCTGGCCCGAGCAGGTTGGCAGCTGCTCGGTATCGAGCTATACGGCGGGCCACTGTTCAACTCCTGGCTCGACCGCGACCTCGGGCTCTCTGGTCGGGTCGCGGTCCATGGCGAGAACGGAATCCAGATCCGGCAGTTCATCATCGACCAGCCGGTGCTGCGGGTGGCCCAGCTGGCGGTCCACCTTGACCGAAACTCGAACGAGGCTTTGGCCCTCAACCCCCAACAGCACCTGACTCCGTTGTGGGGGGTCAGTAGCGAACCTGGAGACTTCCGTGGCTACCTCGCTGTCGCGGTGGGTGTGGACGCCGCGGACGTGCTGTCCTGGGACGTGATGACCCATGACCTGCAGCGATCCCGGCGGATCGGTCGAGACCTCGACCTGATCGCCGCGCCCCGCCTGGACAACCTGGCAACGTGCTACGCCGGTGTACGGGCGCTGATCGACGCGACTGAGGCGACAACCGGTGCCCGGGCTGGCGCGTCCTGGATATCGGAGTCCCCATCCAACCCGCCCACTCCTGTTCTGGTCCTGTTCGACCACGAGGAGGTCGGCAGCCAGTCCGAACGGGGGGCCACATCGACACTGCTGCCCTCAGTACTCGAACGCATCGTGACCTCGGCTGGCGGCGGTCGCGAAGACTTCCATCGGGCACTGGCCGGGACCGTGGTGGCATCGGGGGACATGGCGCACGCCACCCACCCGAACTATCCAGAAAAGCACGAGCCGCAGCATCAGATAGCGATCAACGGTGGCCCAGTGCTCAAGACGAACGTCAAGCTGCGTTATGCGACCGACTCCGTCGGCGCGGCGGCGTTCATCACTGCCTGTGGCCAGGCCGATGTCCCGGTGCAACACTTCGTGTCCCGAAACGACATGCCCTGCGGATCAACCGTCGGTCCGATGACCGCAGCGCTCCTGGGTGCCATCACAGTGGACTTCGGAGCGCCGATGTTGTCGATGCACTCGGCTCGCGAGCTGTGTGGTGCCAAGGACCCGGCCATGTACGCCGACGCCCTGGCCGCCTTCCTGAATCCGCAGACGTAGGCAGCAGGCGGGCGATATACCCCAAAAACCAGGGAACATACTTGTGGTTAACCGGTAAACCTGGGGATTCTGTATGTATGACCTCGGTGACACGAGGCCGCAGGATAACTCTTGCTGGTCTAACCTGCGAGGATCTGCTCGTTTCTTCGCCCCCGGAGGCCCTGCTGTGCCCAAGTTCGTCTACGACTTCGCCGAAGGCAACAAAGATCTCAAAGACCTGCTCGGCGGCAAGGGGGCAAACCTTGCCGAGATGACGCGGATGGGGCTACCTGTTCCGCCCGGTTTCATCATCACGACCGAGGCGTGTCGGACCTACCTCACCGAAGGCGCCGCACCGGCGGGGATGGACGCCGAGATCAGCGAGCATCTCGGCGAACTCGAGAAAGTGATGGGCAAGAGGCTGGGTGCCTCCGACAACCCGCTACTGGTTTCGGTGCGCTCCGGCGGAAAGTTCTCGATGCCCGGAATGATGGACACCGTCCTTAACGTCGGGCTCAACGACGAGTCAGTCTTGGGGTTCGCCAAGCAGAGCGGCAACGAGCGACTTGCGTACGACTCCTACCGCCGGCTGATCCAGATGTTCGGCAAGACTGTGTTGGGCGTCGATGGCGGACTGTTTGAGGGAGCGCTGCACAGCGCCAAGGAAGCCAAGCACACCGCAAATGACCTCGACCTGGACGCCGAAGACCTGCGCGCGCTGGTCGACGCCTACAAGAAGATCGTGCACGAGCACACGGGCAGGGAGTTCCCGCAGGAGCCGCACGAGCAGATGAACCTTGCAGTCCGCGCCGTATTCGACTCCTGGAACGCTGATCGGGCGATCCTCTACCGTCGTCAGGAGCGCATACCTTCAGACTTGGGCACCGCGGTCAGCATCTGCTCGATGGTCTTCGGCAACGTGTCCGCGGACTCAGGCACGGGAGTCGCCTTCACACGCGATCCGGCGTCCGGAGCCCAGGGCGTCTACGGCGACTACCTCCAGAACGCCCAGGGTGAGGATGTCGTAGCTGGTATCCGCAACACGCTGTCCTTGGCCGACCTCGAGGACCTGGACAAAACGTCCTACGACGAGCTGATGTCGATCATGAGCCAGCTCGAGAAGCACTTCCGCGACCTGTGCGACATCGAGTTCACTATCGAACGCGGCAAGCTGTGGATGTTGCAGACTCGGGTCGGCAAGCGGACCGCAGGGGCTGCGTTCCGTATTGCTACCCAACTCAGCGACGAGGGCCTGATCAACGAGGCCGAAGCGCTACAACGAGTCACTGGCGCGCAGCTGGCACAGCTGATGTTCCCCGCCTTCGAGGCAAGCGCAAACCTTGAACTCCTTGCCACCGGAATGAACGCATCCCCTGGTGCGGCCGTCGGAAAGGTCGTTTTTGACTCCGACACCGCCGTTAAATGGTCACGATCTGGTGACAAAGTGATCCTCGTCAGGCGTGAGACCAACCCGGACGACCTGAACGGGATGATCGTCTCGGAAGGCATCCTGACCAGCCGCGGTGGCAAGACCTCACACGCTGCCGTCGTCGCGCGCGGGATGGGCAAGACCTGTGTCTGTGGCGCTGGTGACCTGACNNGAGGTGTTCCTGGGTGAGGTGCCGGTTGTCCCATCGCCGGTGGTCCGCTATTTCGAGGGCGAGATCGATCCTGATGCGGCCGACACCGACGAGCTGGTCAAGGCCGTGCATCGGATCATGCGCATGGCCGACGCCTTCCGCCGGATGTCCGTACGCGCCAACGCGGATACTCCCGACGACGCGGCCCGCGCCCGTCGCTTCGGCGCCGAGGGCATCGGCCTATGCCGCACAGAACACATGTTCCT
>PMJN01000349.1 GCA_003157445.1 Micrococcales bacterium | reverse complement strand
TCTTGGTCTGGCAACGAGATCACACGCATGCCCAGACCGTATCCGGTAACAAGATGTCAGCGCCCGACGGCCCTGAGGGGCCGGCCGATCCCTGGGTGCTACGGGTCGCCACTACCCAAGGTGTTGACGGCCCTATGCGTACCCCGGCGCACGCGGGGTCAGGCAGCGGCTCACCACATGGGCGAGCTTGTGAGCAGCGATAAGCCGGCCCCGCACATGGTGGCGAGAACGACCCTAGGACGCGCCGAGCTTGGTAAGGATCAGCTCGCGTGCCTTGGCAGCATCGGCCTGGCCCTTCATCTGCTTCATGACCTCACCGATCAGGGCACCGGCAGCCTGCACCTTGCCCTCTCGCACCTTGTTGGCCACCTCTGGGTTGGCCGCGATGACTGCGTCCACGGCAGCCGACAGCGCTCCGTCATCGTTGACCAGCTGCAACCCGCGCGCATCGGCAACTGCCAGCGGTGAGCCTTCTCCAGCCAGGACGGCGTCCATCACCTGACGCGCCATGGAGTCGTTGAGTCGCCCTGATGCCACCAGTGCGTCCAGCTCGGCAACGTCAGCCGGAGTCACGCCGAAGTCGCTCAGATCACGGCCCTCGACGCTGGCACGACGGGCCAGCTCGCCCATCCACCACTTGCGCGCACCCGCCGGCGTCGCGCCGGCAGCCACGGACTCCTGGATCAGCAGGACGGCGCCGGCGTTCATGACGTCGCGCATCTCCATGTCGCTGTAACCCCAGTCACTCTGGAGCCGGCGGCGACGCTCGGCCGGCGGCTCGGGCATCGTGGCGCGCAGTTCCTCGACACGCTCAAGAGTCGGGGCAACCGGCACCAGGTCCGGCTCGGGGAAGTAGCGGTAGTCATCGGCGTCGGACTTCACCCGACCAGAGGTCGTGACGCCGGTGTCCTCGTGCCAGTGCCGGGTCTCCTGAAGGATGGAGGCACCACTGTTCAGCACCGCGGCGTGACGGGTCATCTCAAAGCGCACCGCGCGCTCGACCGAGCGCAGCGAGTTGACGTTCTTGGTCTCGGTCCGAGTGCCCAGCGGGACGTCATTCTGGGCGCCGCCATCGTCGACCTTGGGACGCAAAGACAGGTTGACGTCGCAACGCAGCGAGCCCTGTTCCATCCGAACGTCGCTGACCTTAAGCGCCTTGAGCAGATCTCGCAACGCGCCGACGTAGGCCTTGGCAACCTCGGGGGCCCGGGCCCCAGCACCGAGAATGGGTCGGGTCACGATCTCCACCAGTGGGATGCCGGCCCGGTTGTAGTCGACCAGGCTGTGGTCGGCGCCGTGGATGCGGCCGGTGGCGCCTCCGATGTGCAGCGACTTGCCGGTGTCCTCCTCCATGTGGGCACGCTCGATCTCGACACGGAACATCGACCCGTCACCCAGCTCGACATCGAGGTAGCCATTGAAGTCAATCGGCTCGTCGTACTGCGAGGTCTGGAAGTTCTTCGGCATGTCCGGGTAGAAGTAGTTCTTGCGGGCGAACCGGCACCACGACGCGATCTCGCAGTTGAGTGCCAGGCCGATCCTGATGGCGGACTCGACCGCGGCCGCGTTGACGACCGGCAGCGCNNCATACTCCACGACGGGCTCTGCGGGCCGGATAGCGGTACTCATGCGCGGACCTCCCGGCCGGTAGCAGTGGTAGACGGTCCGTCAGCGCCAGCGGAGCGCCCCGCGGTACTGATGGCCAGCTCAGGGGCTTTGGCGAGCAAAGGCCCGCCCCAGCCCCGAACCAGTGCGGCTTCAAGGGCCGCGCCGACGCCGTACAGCCGCTCGTCCTTGGTGGCCGGAGCAAGGATCTGTATACCGGTGGGCAGCCCGTCCGCTTCGGCCAGACCGCTGGGCAGGGAAATGCCCGGGATACCTGCCAGGTTGGCCGGGATCGTCGCAATGTCGTTGAGGTACATGGCCAGCGGGTCGTTGATCTTCTCGCCAATTTTGAACGCTGTGGTCGGCGTGGTGGGCGAGACCAGGACATCGGCCTGCTCGAAAGCGGCAGCGAAGTCACGCGATATGAGAGTGCGGACCTTCTGTGCCGAGCCGTAGTAGGCGTCGTAGTAGCCGCTGGACAAGGCGTAGGTGCCCAGGATGATGCGACGCTTGACCTCATCACCAAAGCCCGCGTCGCGAGAGGCTGCCATAACCTGCTCGGCACTGGGTGCGTCCACCCCCTCCGGCATCACCCGAAGGCCGTAACGCATGGCGTCGAACTTTGCCAGGTTGGAGGACGCCTCACTGGGCAGGATCAGGTAGTAGGCCGCCAGCGCGTAGTCGAAGCTCGGGCATGACACCTCCACGACCTCGGCGCCCTCTTCAACCAGTAGCTGCACGGACTCCTCAAAGCGAGCGCGAACCCCTGGCTGGTAGCCCTCGCCACCAAGCTGCTTGACCACCCCGATCCGCATGCCTTTGACGTCGGCGCGTCGAGCGGCCTGCAGCACGGGGGGCACCGGCGCGTCGATGGAGGTGGAGTCCATCGGGTCGTAGCCGCCGATGACCGAGTGCAGCAGCGCGGCGTCCAGCACCGTGCGCGACACCGGCCCGGCCTGGTCAAGACTGGAGGCCAGGGCGATCAGGCCGTAGCGAGATACGCCGCCGTAGGTCGGTTTGCACCCGACCGTGCCAGTCACGGCGGCCGGCTGACGGATCGAGCCCCCAGTGTCGGTGCCGATCGCCAGTGGCGCCTGATAGGACGCCACGGCAGCTGAAGAGCCGCCACCAGATCCCCCGGGGATGCGCTCAAGGTCCCACGGATTGTGCGTCGGACCGTATGCAGAGTGCTCGGTCGAGGAGCCCATCGCGAACTCGTC
>PMJN01000031.1 GCA_003157445.1 Micrococcales bacterium | reverse complement strand
GAAGAGCTCGTCGAGCCGCTCGGGCCGAGGCAGCCCGTTCGAGTCCCAGACATCATCAAGGATGCCCTCTGGCCCGAAGTCTCGAGCCCATTGAACCCAGGCGGGGCGCAGAGTGGTCAGCGACGGCACATGAACGTGTGCGTCGACCAGCGGTATGCCGTCCAGCACGATGGATTCCTAACGTTCGGCGACCATCGGGGTGTCAACCCCGATGGGACCGGTCTTGTGCGATCCGCCAGGTGTTCCAATCGGCGCGTCGCGGCCCGGCAGCGGCTCGGTGAAGAAGCGGCGGTTGTCCTCGACGAACTCGGTGTGCTCCTGCGCGACGCGGCGGTCCTGGGTGATGGCCTCGACCGGGCAGACCGGCTCGCAGGCACCGCAGTCGATGCACTCCCGGGGGTTGATGTAGAGCTTGCGGTCGCCTTCATAGATGCAGTCGACGGGGCACTCTTCGATGCACGACTTGTCCATGATGTCGATGCACGGCCCGGCGATGACGTACGGCATGGTGAGTCTCCTGCCTTTGGGAAGCCTTGGGACTGTTGAGGTGTGGGTCTGGTCAGGCCAGCACAGGCTCCGAGGCCGGGTTGTCGGTGGAGTGCCCGGGGAAGAGCTGGGCGGCTGGGTCGAGGTGCACTGCGGCGTTGTTGACCGCGGTGGCCACCTCACCGAACCCGACGGCGATAAGACGGACCTTGCCGGCGTAGTCGGCGATGTCTCCGGCGGAGAAGATGCCCGCGACGTTGGTGCGCATCATCGAGTCGACGACCAGGTGGCGGTTGTCGTGCAGCTGCATGCCCCAGTCACGCAGCGGGCCGAGGTTGGCGGTGAACCCGAGTGCCGCGACGAGCTTCTGGCAGGCGAGCCTGCGGGGCTCGCTCTCGCCGCTGACGGTGATCTCGATACCCTCGAGCTGGTCGCCACCGGTGGCCCTCGTGACCTGGGAGTTGGTGACGATCCGGACGGAAGTGGCTCTGAGCTGCTCCACCGACCCATGATGGGCACGGAAGGCTTCACGACGATGGACGAGGGTGACGCTGCACGCGATCGGCTGGAGCATCAGTGCCCAGTCCACGGCGCTGTCACCGCCGCCGACTATGACGACGTCCTTGCCGGTGTACTCCGTTGACGAGGGCACGAAGTACTCCAGCCCCCTGCCGAGGAAGTCCTCTCCGGCTGGCAGCGCACGCGGAGTAAAGGTGCCGATTCCGCCGGTGATGACGATCGCGCCGGTCGAGATCTCGACGCCGGCACTGGTCTTGACGACCAGAAGGTCTGGCTCGCCGTCGCGGGCAACCCGGTCCAGCTGCTGCGCCTCCTGGCCGAGCAGGTAGAGAGGGTCGTAGCGTGCGGCCTGCTCGGCGAGGTTGCTGATCAGCTGACGCCCCGAGATAGCCGGGAAGCCGGCTATGTCGAAGATCTGCTTCTCGGGGTACATCGCGCTGACCTGACCACCGATCTGGCTCAGGGAGTCGATCACGGCTACCTTGAGCCCACGGACGCCGGCGTAGTAGGCGCCGAACAGCCCGACCGGGCCGGCGCCGACTATCAGCAGGTCAACCTCGACGGCGTTCATGAGTAGACCCCTTGCTCAGAAGTGGTCGAGGATTGCTGGGCCGTTCGACTGACGTTGTCGGCGACGAGATGGCGCACCTTGAAGCGCTGCAGTTTGCCGGTGGCCGTCTTGGGCAGCTCGTCGACGAAGATGACGGTGCGCGGGCTCTTGAAGTGGGCCAGACCGTCCCGGCACCATTCGATGAGCTCGTCCTGTGTGACCGAGCCCTGGGTCACGACGCACGCAACCGGCTTGTCGAGCCCCTCTGCATCCGGGAACCCGACGACCGCAGCCTCTGCCACCATCGGGTGCTCGAGCAGCCGGCTCTCGACCTCACCGGGGCTGACCCAGATACCGCCAGCCTTGATCAGGTCGCTGCTTCGGCCCAGACAGGCGTATGAGCCGTCCTCGTTCTCCACGTACGTGTCGCCGGTGTTCAACCACTGCCCAACGAAGACCTGCCGGGAAGCCGCAGTGCGGCGCCAATAGCCCAGGGCGATGGACTCGCCGCGGACGTGCAGGGTCCCAGGCAGTCCTCGGAGCACGAGCTCACCCTCGGCGTCGCGCAGCTGCAGCTCGTAGCCAGGCACCGGAATACCGGTCGTGCCTGGGCGGATGTCGTCAGGGCGGTTGGACAAGAAGATGTGCAGAGCCTCGGTAGAGCCGATGCCGTCGATGATCTCGACGCCGAACCGCTCGGTAAAGCGGCGCTGCAGCGAAGCTGGCAGCGGCTCGCCCGCCGACGTCGCTAGGCGTACCGACGCGAACGCGTCGTCGCGAAGGTCGCTGTGGAGCAGCGCGGCGTAGAACGTCGGCACGCCGAAGAACAGGGTCGGGCGATCCTGCTGCATCCGCTCGAGCACCACATCGGGAGCGAGGCGGCGCGGCTCGAGCACGGTCGCCGCACCGACCGACAGAGGGAAGAACGCCGAGTTGCCGATGCCGTAGGCGAAGAACAGCTTGGCGATCGAGAAGCAGGAGTCGGCAGCAGTGATGCCCAGCACCTGGTCGCCATAGGTCTGGCAGACGTGGCGGATGTTGGCATGCCGGTGCATCGCGCCCTTGGGCGAGCCCGTGGTGCCCGACGTGTAGAGCCAGAGCGCCCAGGCGTCCTCGTCGGTTGCCGCCACCGCGCGGTCCTGGTTCGTGCCCTCGCGCCCCAGGGCGATGAAGTCGTCCCACGACCGCGCGGACGCAGCCGACAGAGCCGGTATGACGTCCGCCCCCGCGAGCACGAAATTCTCCACCTCCGGGGCCAGGTCGATGGCCGCAGCGACAGTCTCGACGTACTCCTGC
>PMJN01000342.1:1198-3324 GCA_003157445.1 Micrococcales bacterium | reverse complement strand
GGCGAGGTCCGCAGCTTAGTGTGGATCCGGGCCGATGAGTCCGGACCAGACCGCAAGTTCGGGGCCATCGGCATCCGGTTGAGCCAGAACGTCACGATGCACTGATTCGCGCTCAACTGCTGTTGCGACCTGTCCTGGGCCCAGGTGATCGTGCCGTGCGGCATCCCGGATGCCGGCGTCACCTCGCTCAGCAAGGAGCTGGGGCGCGACGTGCCGGTTCTCGAGGTGCTCCCACACGTTGAGAAGCACCTGAGCGACATCCTTGGCTGACTCCTGCGCGGTGGCGTGAGCGCTGTCGGCCTGGGATCCAATTTGACGATCTCCGACCACGACGACGGCGTGTGATGAACGCCAGCGACGCGCCTTCCTAGCCAGGGCTGGCTTCTCCTAACTCGCAAAAGGCCCGGCTGAACGCATTCTGATCCCACCTCACGGGCCGGCGTGGGCCTCGACCCGCTGGCGGGCCGAGGCATTTCTGGCCCAGCAGCGCGATCGCCTGCGCCAGCGACGCTGTCTACGCCTTGCTGAAGACCCGAGCACGGCCCAGCAGTCGGATCGCTGCCGACCCTGGTTGCGAGGGCGCTGAAGCTTCGTCGAGCAGACCAGAAGTGAGACAAGGCGAAGGTGGGCGAGGTCTGGCGGGGCTGCCTCGGGTCCACACCAGGTGTTCGCCGGTAAGTATGAGACGCCCTTGACCCGCGGACCCTCAAGCGGTGACTCCCGCTCGATGTGACCAGGCCGGTGTCTGCCAGATGACGGTTCACGACGCGAGGCGGACCTGCGCAACGCTGCTGGTGGATCTTGAAGTCCACCGGCGGTCGATCATGCGGATCCTGCGCCACGCAGACGTGTCGATGACGTTGGAGATCTATTCGAACGCCAGCCTGATGGCGACCCTCCAAGCGCAGCGCAGGTTGGGGGAGCCCCTTCGAGTGCTCCCTTCGGCCCTTTCCTCCAGGGATGACCTGCAGTAGCTCTGGTCTGGGTGACAGGGTTTCAGCCTGCGGCCTCTTCGTCCCAGCGAAGCGCAGCACCGGCTGGGGGAACCCATTTGATGAGGAAGTTCAAATGTCGGATTTGTTGCGGTACTGGCGGTATTTTGCTGCGGTACTGGCAGCAAGAGAGGCCCTCACCAAATTGGTAAGGGCCTCTGACCTGCGGGAATACAGTCGGGGTGACAGGATTTGAACCTGCGGCCTCTTCGTCCCGAACGAAGCGCGCTACCAAGCTGCGCCACACCCCGTGGCCTGCCAGTCACCTAGGTGATGCGGCCAACGATGCAAAAGACTAGCCGAGCGAGGCTGTCAGCACCGAATCGGGTCCGCAGTTCAGCCGTTGGCAGGCTTGGCCGTCAGGGTCAGTAGCGTCGCCTCGGGTCGGCACGCGAACCGCACAGGGGCGTACGGCGAGGTCCCTAACCCTGCCGAGACCTCCAACCAGGCCGCACCAGGCGGCGCCTGCGAGGACGGCGTGGCGCCAGCCCCTGGCCACCATCTCGAGACCCCTTTGGCGCGCCGCCGGTCTAGGTCGCAGTTTGTCACCAGCGTCCCGTAGAACGGGAGACACAGTTGGCCCCCATGGGTGTGGCCGGCGATCACGAGCCCGGCGCCGTCGGCCGTCATGGCGTCCAGGATTCGCGTGTAGGGCGCGTGTGTGACACCAACAGTCAGTGCGGTGGCGGAGTTTCTGGGCCCGGCCACGGCGTTGTACCGGTCGTAGTTGAGGTGGGCGTCGTCAACCCCCACGAACTCCAGCGGCTGACCACCAACTGACAGGGTCGCGCGAGCGTTGGACAAGTCCGCCCAGCCGGCACCCGTGAATGCGTCCACAAGGTCGACGGTCGGCAGCGGGACATTCGTATTTGACCGCGCGTGTGCGCTCGTCAGGTACAGCCCCGGGTTCTTAATGGTCGGGGCGAAGTAGTCGTTGGAACCCAGCACGAACACGCCCGGGACCGAGAGCAGTGGCTCCAGCGCTCGCAATACTGCGGGGACAGCGCCGAGGTCGGCAAGGTTGTCGCCGGTGTTGATTACCAAGTCTGGATCAAGGGCGGCCAGCGAGCGGATCCATTCGATCTTGCGTGCCTGGCGGGGGACCAGATGAATGTCCGAGACGTGCAGGACCCG
>PMJN01000342.1:0-1118 GCA_003157445.1 Micrococcales bacterium | reverse complement strand
ACGTCACAACTGAAGTTCACCCTGCGCTCCGATCTGCACAGCTCGATGCGTGAGCATGACAAGGTGCGCTCGGAGACGTTGCGAATGGCCCTGACGGCTATTACCAACGAGGAGGTGTCGGGAACCACGGCCCGCGAGCTGTCCGACGACGAGGTCCTCAAGGTCCTGGCCAAAGAGGCCAAGAAGCGGCGCGAGGCGGCCACCGCATATACCGAGGCGAAGCGTCCGGAGCTGGCGGCAAAGGAGGACGCAGAACTGGCCATTCTAGAGGCCTACCTGCCTGCGCAACTGTCCGACGCCGCCCTTGAGACGCTGGTCGCGCAGGCTCTCAGCGAGACCGGTGCCACAAGCATGGCGCAGATGGGCCTGGTAATGAAGGCCGCCAATGCGCTGGTGGCGGGGCGAGCAGACGGCGGCCGCGTGGCCGCCATCGTGAAGTCGGCTCTGAGCGCGCGCTGATAGAGAATGCCGTTGGCCCCGGCGCTGTACCACGTTGCGTTTGCCCCTCACAGTGCCTGGGACCCCCCTCCGGCTGGCATTTGGGAACCTTCCACCCGTAAATGGGCGCCCGTGGCTGTGGGAGGTTAGGGTGTCGGACCAGTGGCCGCCGCTGCCGCAGTGGGGATAGCGGGCACGCTCCCGGCCGAGGTCAAGATTACGACGGTCGTAGTGCGCACCGCCTGTCCGGCGGGTTGGGTGCCCACGACCTGGCCTGCAGGAGCACTGGAGCTCACTGAGGCGCTTGCCACCGGCCTGAACTTGGCCGCAGTCAGGGCAGCAGTGGCCTGGGCCACGCTCATCCCGGCAACGTGGGGAATGTCGACCATGTCGGCCGTCTGCGCCTGGGTGCTGGGACTGCCGAAGTCCAGTGGGGGCAAACCGCTGGAAGCGCCGTCCATGATCAGCTTCCAGGTCGGAGCGGCCACGGTCGCGCCGAAGATCGGGCCGCCGTAGAACGCATTGCCGAGCTGAAGGTCTGACATGCCCTTAGGGCTGTACGGCGTGCCGACCCAGACCGCGGTGGTCAGCTGTGGGGTGAAACCCACGAACCAGGACTGTGTCTCGCTGTCGGTGGTGCCGGTCTTGCCGGCAACCGGGCGTTTATCGGAAAGGCCTCC
>PMJN01000189.1 GCA_003157445.1 Micrococcales bacterium | reverse complement strand
GTCGACAGTGACCGACTGGGGCATTGACAAGGTCAGCAGCGGGTCGACGATCGCGACGTCGGGGACCAGACAATAGTCCACCAGCGTCTCCTTGTGATCGCCCACCGTCACCACTGCGGCGGGTGAGACCTCAGAGCCGGTGCCCGAGGTCGTGGGCACCGCCACAAGACGGACGCTGTGCCCGTCGCGCGGATAGTCGGCCACACGCTTGCGGGGATCCAGGAACGGCAGGGTAAGGTCCTCCAAGGTCTTCTCGGGGTGCTCGTAGAACAACCGCATCGCCTTGGCCGCATCGATCACCGACCCCCCGCCGAGCGCAACCATCAGGTCCGGTTGGGCGCGCTCGAGCACCGCGACACCCCGGCGGATCATCGCCTCATCGGGCTCTGGCCTCACCTCACTGAAGACCTGGACGTGGCTGGTACGGAGCTTGCTCCGTACCAGGTCGACCACTCCGCGTTGCTCGTTTGGGCCGTCGGTGACTACCACGACGGACTGGCACTCGATGTCACGTAAGTTCTCCAATGCTCCCGCATTGAAGAAGATATTGGCCGGCACCCGGAACCACTGGGGAGGGGTACGCCGGTGAGAGACCGTTTTGATGTTGAGCAGTTGCATGTAGTTAACGTTCTCGGTGGTCGACGAGCCACCCCAGGTGCCGCACCCGAGCGAGAAAGTCGGGGTCAGGTTGTTGTAGATTCCGCCGAGCGCGCCGACGGCAGTGGGCGCGTTGACCAGGATCCTGCCGGTACGTACCGCGTGACTGTACCGGGCTACGACGTCGTCATCGTTGGCATAGATCGCAGAGGTGTGGCCCAGACCGCCATGCTCGGTCACCAGGACAGCGACGTCGATGCCATGCTGTGCACTGCTGGCGCGCACCAGCCCGAGCACAGGCATGAGCTTTTCTTGGATCAGCGGATGTGCGCCCAGCTTTTCCAGATCGGCGGGCAGCGGGGCCAGCAGGATCTTGGTCGTCGTCGGCACTGAGAACCCGGCCCGAGCCGCGAGCTCAGGGGCCGGCTGCCCGAGGGCCTTCATGTTGACCTTGTCGCCGGATCCGAAGGCGAAGTCGGCTAGGGCTTCGGTCTGCTCGCTGGTGAGCAGGTGAGCACCCATGCGCTCGAACTCGGCCAACATCTGGTCATACACCTCGTCATCGACGATGCAGGTCTGCTCGGCGGGGCAGATCACAGATGCGTCGAAGGTCTTGGAGATCAGGATGTCGACGACCGCGCCCTTCACATCGGCGCTTTTGTGGATGTAGATCGGGGCGTTGCCCGGCCCCACACTCAGACCGGGCTTGCCGGCCGCGTTGGCGAGCGCAACGATCTTCTGCCCGCCGGTGACCCAGATGAAGTCGACTTTGGGGTGTTTGAACAGGTAGTGGGTGACCTCGTGCGCCGCGTCCGGAATGACCTGCAAGGCTCCCGGGGGCATCCCTGCCTGCTCGGCTGCCTCGCGAAGAATCTCGACGCTTCGCTCACAGGAGCGCACGGCAAACGGCGACGGCCGAAATATCACGGCATTGCGGGTCTTCGCGGCCACGATCGCCTTGTAGAGCACCGTGGAGGTGGGGTTGGTGACCGGTGTGATCGCCAGAACCACACCGATCGGCTCGGCTACGAGCACAATGTTGCGCTCGACGTCCTCTTCGATGACACCCACGGACTTCTTGTCGCGCAGGTAGTCCGACAGGAACTCCGTGGCGACGTAGTTCTTGACCACTTTGTCCTCGAAAACTCCGAATCCGGTCTCTTCGATAGCCAGCCTTGCCAACTCGGCAGCGGCACGAACTCCCGCCCTGACCATCGCGTCGACGATCCGGTCGACCTGCCCTTGGTCGAACTCGCGGAACGCGCGTGCTGCGCCGGCTGCTAGCCCGACAATCGCGTCAACCTCGTCCCGCCTGTCGTTGTCCGTCATTGGTACCCCAGTCGTGGTTGATCTCCCGCCGTTTCCGTCTCCCACGCTTTCCCTGCCCAGCCTTCGACGACAGGGCCGATGGTCCCGTATGCCGCGAATGTGCCCAGCGCAGGACGCCGGAAAAGACGCTCAACGCTCACAGGCCCACACCGGCGGTTGTCCGGCTCGATCTGCTGCGCGAAGGCCTGCCATGCTCATCTCGTTGCCTGCCGGGCAGCATGTCAAGGGATCGGCGCGTCTGAGCCGAACGCAGGCGCCAACTTCCTGTCAGGAGAATGGCGCCCCGGTCACGCCCGGTTGGACCCCAGGTCGGCCTCAAAACCCTCGCGCCAGCTCGGATATCGCGGTCGCCAGTTCAGTTGAAGGCGGGCGCGAGCGTTATCAGCTCCGCGAAGCTGGGTCATCAAAGCCACACCCCAGTCGCCGACTGCGAGCCGAGTAAGGAAGATGGGCGCCGACTTAGGTGCGCGTGCACCTAACAGGCTCGCCACGTACGGCAACCATTCGTGCATCGGGGCCGGCTCGTCATCCACGATGTTCAAGACGCCGGAGACGTCCTTGTCTACCGCCGCGAGTATCGCGCCTGCAGCGTCATCTGCGTGTGTGAAAGAGAACACCGCGGTGCCACCACCAACCAAGGGGAGCTTGCCGGCTCGAATCTGCTGGGTGAACGAGCCATCGGGGCCATACATCGAACCAGGCCCGTACAGGTGACCGAGTCGAAGGACCAGGCCTCCAACTCGGGCGGTCTGTTGCTCAAGGCTTTCTATCGCCGCCAGAGCCGGGACGAACTGTCTCGGTGGGTTGATCCACAGCGGCTCGTCCTCGGTGGCTGGCGAATCTGGGTCTGGGTTGTAGGCGTAGGCCAAGCCCTGGCTGATGATTCGTTTCGCCCCTGCCGCCTGGGCACCGGCGATGACGTTGCGGGTCCCCTCAATGCGCAGCCGGTTGGTAAGTGCCAGGTCGTTGGCGAACCGCTTCGGGTTGAGCTGTGCCGGATTCGCCGTGAGCATGTTGATCACAACATCTGGTGCGGCCTGCGCGATGGCACTCTGGGTCGCCTTGGGGTCCAGGGCATCTGCTCTGAGCAGACCAGAGCCGTACCGCTGACTTCTCGCGGTCGCAGCCACCCTCCTGGCCATGATGGTTACTTCGTGTCCCGCTGATGCGAGCATCGGGACCAGCGCACGCCCGATGACCCCGGTACCGCCCACGACCAGGACCTTCATGATTGCATTCCGATCTGGACATGTGTCCGAATCATCGGAGAACACAAAGGCTTCGACCGCGCTCCGATCATGCACACATCATCTGAGGCCATGCATGGAAGTGGTCAGTAACCATGAACCATGCCAAACCGGCCATGGAACCTATGGCCCATGTTGGCGACCAGTGGCAGCAGGTCTGAATCGACCAACCTCACGCGAGCATGAACCGGCACTGCTCGCTGGCAAGAGGCGGGTGATCCAAACCTGCTGCAGACCCACCGGTGGCACACCTTCGTGGGCTGGGGGACCGCAAGCCATGACTGAGCTGACCTGACAAAGCCATCATCGGGCCTAAACGAACGTCTAGCTCAGCGCTACGGCGCGGTGTAGGCGTCCATCGCGGCTTTGAGATTCTTGCCCATGCGGGTAGGAACGGAGAGCTCCACCCCCAGCGCAGCTCGCAGTTCGGCACCTCGTTCGGTGTTTGCGCGGATGGCGTCTATGAGGGACTGCGCCACCTCTTGGTCGTTATCCTTGACTCCGTCACGTGGCCCGCCGTGAGAGTGTGTGGCGTCATTTATGGCCTCGGCGAGCACCTGAGCTGCGTGGGCTGGGTTTTGAGTCATTGTCATCCTTTGGTCTTGTTGTCACGGATCCTATGGCGTGCCGTTCATCGCGATGCCACCCACCTCCGGTGTACCGACGATGAACAGGTCGCGAGGGTGCTTGTCGTATGGGGTGGCCTGGGAGAGCGCCTCACCTGCCGACCGGTTCGAAGAAGCTCTGGTCAAGCCTCCCCGTTACGAGATGCGTGAGATGGCTGGCGCCTCCCACATTCGTAGCTGTCCCTGTCCGGGACAGTCCCATGCCTATGCCGCGCCTTACGGGTGAGCGGCTGGTTCCGGCTTCAACGCGAGCTCCAGCGGCCGTACCGGCCGGTTCGTTGCTCCCTCCACAGGGCATGCTCAGCAGGCTGAGCTGCAGGGCATCCCGGTGGCGGTCCCCGGCCTGGGTGCTAGCAGCCAAGTTATCGCACTTGCGCTTAGCTGTTGCTGCTCGCCCTAGGCGGCGAGGTTTGGTGCGGCACACTCCCGGTGCCGGTAACCGCCGCTGGGCTGCTCACGGGCACTGCTGTGCCTCACTTCACCGACACGGCACCCACGCCCCATCTCACACAGATTCTAGAGAGCAAGCACACAGAGGCGATTGAAGGGCCGCGCGCACGGCGAAACTGCTCAGCCAAGTCCCTGAACAGGAGTCAGTGATAACTCCGCCTTGCGTGGAGCTACAGCCCTGGACAGCCAGGCCAGTCCTGCCTCAGCTGTCTAGGGCTGCCTGCCTGTCGAGATCCGCGCGCAGTTGGGTGTTCGCGTCCTGCAGGTCGAGAACCATGGCAACCCCTGTCAGGTTCACGCCGGTAGCGACCAGGTGGGCGATCCGGCGCAGCCGGTCCAGGTCTTCGCTGCTGTAACGGCGAGTGCCCCCATCGGAGCGCGCCGGCTCGAGCAGTCCGCGGCGTTCATAAAGGCGCAACGTCTGGGAGCCCATACCCACCAGTTCCGCCGCCACAGAGATGGCGTACACACCACGGTTGGGATCAGGGTCAGCGTTGGTCGCTGCCATCTGGATCACCTTCTATCAAGACCTGCAGGAACCCCTTGAATTATGGTGACACAAATGCTATAAAAAATCTATGAGATGCGCTTCAGATTATGTAGCGCACCGGAACTCAACAACGCGACCAGCAGCAGGGGAGTGATGAAGATGTTGATGCGCACAGATCCTTTCCGTGAGCTTGACCGTCTCACCCAGCAGGTGTTCGGTACTGCCACCCGCCCGGCGGTTATGCCGATGGACGCTTGGCGCGAGGGGGACAAGTTCGTCGTGGAGTTCGACCTGCCAGGGATCAAGGTCGAGGACGTCGACCTCGACGTCGAGCGCAACGTGCTCACAGTGAAGGCCGAGCGGCCCGGCTCCCATGGCACGGACACTGAGATGATCGCCGCTGAGCGCCCTCACGGAGTGTTCAGCCGGCAGCTGTTCCTGGGGGACAACCTGGACACCGACCGGGTACAGGCCGAGTACGACGCTGGGGTGCTTCGGTTGACCATTCCAGTCGCAGAAAAGGCTAAGCCACGCAAGATCAAGATCGCCAACAACGCCAAGGGTCAGGCCATCAACTCGTGACCCAGCGCCGATCGAAGAGGGTCAGCACAGCCCGGTGGCATAGACCCTGTCAGGGGTTTATGCCACCGGGCCAGGGCCCGAGTTCGCGATGACGCCATGACCCTGGTGGAGTTCATTGAGGCGCGACTTGCTGAGGATGAACTGATGGCCACCGCCGCCATCGAGGATTCCCCCGACTGGCATGCTCTCTACGCCTACCGGGACGTCAAAGACGCTGATGGCCACTACGTCGTACTGGCCGACGGCCGGTGCCCGACGGCCGAGCAAGCCGCACACATCGCCCGGCATAGCCCTGCCCGGGTCCTGCGCCAGTGCGAAGCCGCCCGCGTGATGATCGCCGAGTACCTGCGTCTGGATGCGCTCGGCGACCTTGCCGGTCGCCGCGTCGCAGAGAGCGCCCTGGTACAGCTCGCAGCAGTGCACTGCGACCACTGCGACTTTGATCCGACCTGGCTCTGACCAGCCCGGCGCACCGTCTGAGAGCCACGTGCCCAATAGGTCCGATACGAGCGATTCCGAGTAGTGTCCCGATTGAGCATGTGGCGCCTGAGCGGTGACTCTCGATCCTTCGGTTTCGGTCCCGCGCTGCGATGAGCCGCCGACCGGCGGTGCCAACCAAAGGGGCCCAAGATGTATGACCAGCCGTTGTTTCTCCAGACACTGTCACGATTCGCCGTGGTCCTGCCGGTGCGATATGACCTTGAGGCAGCGCTGAGCGAGCTCACCGAGAGCGTCACTGCGGTTTTGGGCCTCTGTGGCAGCGGGGTGACGATGGCTGAGGAGGGACACCTGCGCTTCGTGACCGCGGTGAGTCAGGCTTCCAGAGAGCTGGAACGAAACCAAGAGGAGCAGCAGGCAGGCCCGTGCCGGGAGGCCTACGAAACCGGTGTGGTGGTCCGGGTGACCGACGTGCGGAAAGAGTCCGCTCGATGGCCGGAGTTCTCCGCCACAGCCACGCGCGTATCGGTGGCTGGCGTCGCCGGGATCCCGATGCGGCTGGCCGATCAGATCATCGGGGCGCTCAACCTCTACTCTCCCGAGCCGCGCGAGTGGTCGGATGTGGACATCGCGGTGGCCGGGGTGCTGGCCGACGTGGCGACCAGCTACGTGGTCAACGCCTCCAAGCTGCG
>PMJN01000416.1:3369-3615 GCA_003157445.1 Micrococcales bacterium | reverse complement strand
GGTGAAGTTACGCGCGAAGTCACTCTGGTAGCCGCCGATGATCCAGAGGGATTGCTGCGTGGTCATGCTCGGGCCTCTCGCTTTAACGGTGGCTTAGCTGCCCCGGGCTGCGGGGCGAGGGTGCATACGTAGTGCCGCTCAGATGTGTGCACGTCGCTCATGATTACTGCTGACCAAGGCTTGCGCCATACCTTTTAGGACGTGTTCAAGGCCACACTCAAGCGCTCTGCACGTCGAACTCCACAG
>PMJN01000416.1:0-3258 GCA_003157445.1 Micrococcales bacterium | reverse complement strand
TTCCAGCAGAAGCTTGAAGTACTCAAGGGACTGGTCACGGTGTGCCCTGGCCAACACCCAGGCGTGGACCAGCGCGCTCAGCGTGGAGCCGTGCGAGGTACGGCTGAGGTAGTACTCGATGGTTGCGGGGATGAGCGCCGGCTCCAACGGATAGCCGAGATCGGCAAGCAGCTCTCGCAGCTCGTCGGCAGACAGCAGGTAGAAGAGCATGAGGACATCGGGCTGTTTGGAGGCCTGGTAGGCGTTGACCGAACGTCCCTCAGCCTCCAGGATCCGGTCGAGGCGCTGGATGTTGCCGTACCGCTGTCGGTAGGACTCCCAGTCGAGCTCCTCAAGGTCCTGGTAGCCCTCGAACTGGCTGATGACACCGTCATGGAACGGGACGAGCATCTTGTGGACCATCTCTTGCCAGAGCCTCACCTCGCCGCGACGCAGCCCCAGGCTCTCGGTGAGCTCCACCCGCCTGCGCACGGGCAGGGCCTCGAGCACGTCAAGGGCACGGCGAAGCACCCACACCGCCATGATGTTCGTGTAGGCGTTGTTGTCCACGCCCGCATCCTCGGCCCCCGGGTACCCGGTGTGAAACTCGTCGGGCCCCATCACCCCCCGGATGACGAAGCGATCCAGGTCGGGATCAAGGGTCGCCAAGGAGGCCCAGTAGCGGGCGATGTCAAGGATCATCTCGGCTCCCTCCTCCTGGAGGAAGCCGAGGTCGCCGCTGGCCTCGTAGTAGTGCCAGGTCGTGAACGCCACCGCCAGACCCGCATGTCGTTGCAGCCGGCTGACGTCCGGCAGCCATCGCCCCGACAGCGGGTTGAGGTGAATCAGCTGGCTCACCTCGCGACCGTCGCTGCCGGACTGCCAGGGGTAGAGCGCGCCGCGCAGGCCACAGGCCCGCGCGGCCGCGCGGGCGGCCGGCAAGCGGCGATACCGGTAGCTCAGCAGCGAGCGCGTCAGACCCGGGGCTCGCAAGGTCAGCACCGGCAGCACAAAGAGTTCGTCCCAGAAGATATGCCCGCGGTAGGCCTCACCATGCAGCCCCCGGGCCGGCACGCCGGCATCTGCCTCCAGCGTGTGGGTGGACAGTGTCTGCAGAAGGTGGAAGAGGTAGAGCCGGACGGTCAGGGCCGCCTGCGGACCGCCCTGGTGTTCCTGCTCCAGCGAGGTGTGGAAACGCTCCCACAGCTGGGCCCAGGCCAGCGTGTGCCCATCGAGCAAGTCGTCGAAGTCTCCCGCGTGCTCCAGGTCCGAGACCACTGCCTCGGCCGGCTCGGACAGCGCCCAGTCGCGTCCGGTGTGCAAAGAGACCACCTTCTCCAGCGTCACCGCCTGACCAGCGGTGACGGCTATGGCCATCTCCTCCTGAACCAGACCCGGCTCGGTACGCACCTCCCGTTGGACCTCACAGCGCTGCCCCGAACAACGGACCCGAGTCCGGGCTGCGATGGCGATCCTGATCCGCGACTGGCTCGTCTCGACCGTCAGCACCACGGTGTCGGCACTGGAGAGCCACTGATCGCAGGGCAGGAGGTGATCGCTGGCCAGTTTCCGGTAGCGGTCCACGCCGGCATTCTGCACGGTGCCGTCAATGCCCGTGCGAATGCGCAGCACTCCCGACCAGTTCTCGGCGATGACCGTGGTCTCCAGACCGGCCAGATGCGGCTGCGCCATGTGGACGAACCGCCGCTGGGTCAGCCCCGTGAGCCGTCCGCCCGAGTCACGGAAGCGAAGCCACCGGGTCAGCAGTCCGCGCCTCAGGTCCAGCTCCTGGCGTTGGGTCAGCACCTCCACCTGGTCAAAGTCGAGCCAGTCACCGTCATCGACCGCGACCGTGACAGGAAGCCAGTTGGGCAGGTTCACCATGGACTCGTTGTCCACGCCCTGCCCGGCGACCTCGTCTCGCAGCCGGTTCCAGCAGCCGGCGACGTAGGTGCCCGGGTAGTGAACCCCGTCTGCGCACGACTCGGCTGCCGCCCCGCGGGTGGCGAAGTACCCGTTACCAAGGGTGCACAGGGCCTCACGCAGCCCTTCGTGTACCGGGTCGAACCCCTCGTAGGCCAGGATCCATTCACTCACAGCCGGGGCCCTTCCATCGCTGAGGAGGCGACCCCGAGTCCGGCCAGATCGGCGACGATGACGTTTGCCCCGTGGTCCAGCAGCTCCTGCCCATGACCGCCGCGATCCACCCCCACGACCAGGCCGAAGCCCCCCCGATGCCCGGCCTCCACCCCTGCCAGCGCGTCCTCGACCACCACCGAGCGCTCCGGTGGCGTCCGGAGCCTTCCTGCGGCCTCCAGGTAGACCGCCGGGTCCGGCTTGCCCGGCAGCCCGAGCTCGCCGGCAACCACACCGTCAACGCTGGCGTCGAAGAAGTCGGTCAGGCCGACCCGACTCAGAACCGCGCTGCAGTTACGGCTCGCCGAGACGATCGCGGTCCGAAATCCACTGCGGCGCAACGCGATCAGCAGGGACTGTGCGCCCGGTATGAGTTTGACTCCCTCCTGGACCAGCAGGTCCTGGAAGTCATTGTCCTTCTGAGCTGCCAGAGCGTGAACCCTCTGCTCAGGCACGGTGATGCCCCGTGAGGTCAGGAACCCGTGAGCGCCGTCGAAACGAGGCATGCCATCGACATAGCGCCGGTAGTCCTCATTCTCGAACGGCGCCAGGTCCTGCCCTTCGTGCGGCGCCAGGGTGGCCATGAACCCGTCGAACATCCGCTTCCAGGCCTTCTCGTGCAGGGACGCGGTGTCGGTGATGACCCCGTCCAGGTCCATGACGACAGCATCAAAAGCATCGCGGGAAATCTCCACTACCGCGTTCACCGCCACCTCCGTGCTAGGCCGGACCCCGGTGGGGACGAGGACATCTCTGATGCTGCCCGCCACGAGGCCTGCTCACAAGATCAACACGCCTGCACCTGCCATGTCTCAGTTGGCAGCGCGCTCAAATGCCGCCCTGCCCAGTCGCTCCCCCCAGATCTGGGCCCGGGCCAGCTCGCCGTCCAAAAGTGGGCCGCTCGTACCTTGAACGTAGAAACTCATGGGCTTGACGACGCTCTTGTAGCCAAGCTTGTGGGCGGCGTTGGCCGCTCCCCTGGCCGCTGAGCCCGGCAGATGACGGACCTTCTCCGCCTTGGTGTCAAAGGTTGCCACGGTTTCTGCGTGCCGACCTCGGTGCAGGTGCTGGAGCCATTCACGCACGCCGACATCCTTTGACCCTTGGCTAGCGCCCTGTTTGAAGGCATCCTCCCTGGTACTG
>PMJN01000399.1 GCA_003157445.1 Micrococcales bacterium | reverse complement strand
TGCGCTGACCGCCCACTCGAAGGACCCCGTGGCGCCAGAGCCTTGGTGTCCTGCCGCGCGCGAGTCCAGGACAATAACCGCGCGGCGCCGTGCCGGGGGGTCTTCCTGGCGCACCATCAACTTGGACCGATGGGCTGTGCTGGGCCAGTGGATGCGACGCAGGTCATCGCCATCTCTGAAGCTGCGGACGGCCACATCGTCCTCGCCGTGCAGGGCAGTCAGGTGGGGTATGGCCCCTTCCGCGCCTATGTCGTTACTCCTGGGGCGTCCGTGGCCGAGGAACTCGATGCGGGGCAGGACGAGAACATCGCTGAGGCTGGGCAGCGAAACGGTAACGGTGGCCAGGCCATAGGGATCTTGCCTGTTTAAGGTCAGGGGCCCTAGCGTGTATCGGCCGCGGACCTGGAAGCGTATCTGGTAGGCCACCTCACGGATGTCGCCCGGTTCCATGGCCGGCAGGACGAAACGCCGTCGATCACCCAGCAGGTAGTGGACACGCTCTTCTGCCAGCTGAAGTTTGGTGCGTCTGCTGGAGGCGTTCTGGAGCACGACTGTGACGTTCACGGTCTGATCGAGCATGGACCGAGCCGGGTCAAGAGTGCGCGTGACCACGATGCAGTTGCGGTTGCGGGTGGCGTTCACGGCGGCCAGCAACGGCAAGGCGGACAGGAGTACTCCGATCCGGGTGATGTCGGTGAAGCCGAGTAAAAGGCCGCCAATCAGCAACGTCAGGCCGGATGCAACGAATGCGTGGCCACGGGTGGTAAGTACGCCCCGGATACGGGTCCCTGCCTGCTTCGCCGTCTCGGTCACTGTCCTGGGCCTTCCATGGTCCGATGCCGTTCAGTGCGCTGAGGACGGAATGGGGACTCGCTCGACGATTTCGTGGATGACTTCGGCGCAGGTACGTCGGGCAACCTGGGTCTCACCGGAAGGGATCACGCGGTGGGCCAGGACGGGCTCAACCAGCGCCTGAACATCGTCGGGAAGGACGTGGTCGCGTCCAGCCAGAGCTGCATACCCCCGGGACGCGCGCAGCAGGTGCAAGCTAGCCCTCGGAGAAGCACCCAGACGCAGCGCGGTCGCGACGCGTGTCGCCTTGGTGAGGTCGACGATGTACTGCTTGATGGCTGGGCTGGCGTAAAGCGTTCGTACCATCTCGATGAGCTTGGCTACCGTTTCGCCATCGGTTACAGGTGACAGCTCCTGCAGCGGGAATGCGCCACCGTGGCTGTCCAGAACCGCGACCTCGGCGGCTGTGGAGGGGTAACCCATCGAGATCCGGGCCATGAAGCGATCTCGTTGGGCTTCGGGCAGGGGGTAGGTGCCCTCCATCTCGATCGGGTTCTGGGTGGCCACCACGAGGAAAGGCCTGCGCAGCTCGTGGGTCACACCGTCGACTGTCACCTGGCCCTCCTCCATGCATTCCAGCAGTGCCGACTGGGTCTTGGGTGAGGCGCGGTTGATCTCGTCGCCAACCACGACGTTGGCAAAGATTGCACCTGGCCGGAATTCGAAGTCGCGCAGGTCCTGGTTGAAGACGCTGACCCCGGTGATGTCGCTGGGCAAGAGATCGGGAGTGAACTGCACCCGACGTACTGAGCAGTCGATTGACTTGGCCAGAGCCTTTGCCAGCATGGTCTTGCCAACGCCGGGGACGTCCTCGATCAGCAAATGTCCTTCCGCCAGCAGGACGGTGATCGCGGTGTTGATGACGTCCGGTTTGCCCTCGATGACGGTTGCCATGGCTAGGCGGATTCTGGTCGTCACGTCGGTCACCAGATCGAGCCCGTCATGATCGATTCCCGAATGCCGCATGGCCTGATCTTGCACGAGTCCCTCGTGTGGCGCGCCGGTCACGTTCACAGTCCCTCCCCGTCTTTCCTTGATCTTGCACCACTTCGCTCCATCCGTCACCGGTCTCTCACATGACGTACTGCGCGCGGTTCTCGCTCCACGATCGGGTCACGTCGCTGACCTGTGCAAACACGTTGCCGACCTGCGCTTTCCTGCTCAGATTGCGTTGACCGGGGTGCAAAGTGGAGTAATGTGGAGGGTGGTGGAGATCATTAGTTGTCAATGACCGATAAGGGTCATCAAAGGGGGAGGGCGCTGTGTTCCTTGGTACCCATACCCCCCGACTCGACGACAAAGGCCGTCTCTTCTTGCCCGCCAAGTTTCGTGACCGTCTGGCCAGTGGCCTAGTGATCACCCGGGGCCAGGAGCGATGCCTTTACATCTTCCCCATGGACGAGTTCGTTCGAGTGGCCGAGACGATGCGCAACGCGCCGGTGACCAGCAAGGTCGTTCGCGACTACTTGCGTGTGTTCCTGTCCGGCGCCTCGGACGAGATCCCCGACAAACAAGGCAGGGTGACGGTCCCGTCAACGCTGCGTCAGTACGCCGGACTCACTCGGGACTGCACCGTCATCGGCGCCGGCTCACGCGTTGAACTTTGGGACGCCAGCGCGTGGGACACGTACCTCGCGAGCACCGAGCAAGCATTTGCCGACCAAGCCGAGGAGGTGATTCCTGGGCTCCTTTGATTTCGCGCAGCGGCGATCTGCCGAGCCCTGAGGTCAGGTCTCCACCCGCTTCGCGTCCCGACCTCACTTCCCCGTCGTCGGGCCGCACCAAGTTGAAGCGGTTGGAGACCTGAACTCAGGGACCGGACTAGCGCGACAGAACTTCAGAACCGAACTCCAAGACGCACAAACTTCACCATTGCGGACTTCAACGCTGACGATCTTGAACGTCGAAAGAGCTTCAGCCACACAGAAGCACGAGGACCCTTCCAGACACGAGAGAAAGATGTATCGATGAGTGCTCGCCGGACCGCTGAGGACCTCCACGTCCCCGTCTTGCGCGATCGCATAGTCGAGTTGCTCGCGCCTGCGTTGCAGGAGCCAGGTGCGGTCATGGTGGACGCCACTTTAGGGATGGGCGGTCACAGTGAGTCGATCCTCGAGGCATGCTCGGGTGCCCGCGTTGTGGGCATCGACCGCGACCACGAGGCCTTGAGTCTGGCACGAGAACGGCTGGCTCGCTTTGGGGACCGGTTCACGCCGGTTCATGCGGTCTATGACGAACTACCGGGGGTACTTGCCGATCTGGGGCTGTCCGCGCGGTTATCGGTTTCTGCGGTACTGCTCGACCTCGGAGTCTCGTCGCTACAACTCGACGAGCAGGAACGCGGGTTCGCCTACCGGCATGACGCCCCGCTGGATATGAGGATGGACCAGGACTGTGGTGTTACCGCGGCGTATGTTCTCAACACCTATGAGCAAGGCGACCTTGAGCACATCTTGCGCGAGTATGGCGAAGAGCGGTTCGCCAAACGCGTGGCGTCGGCCATCGTGCGCGAACGTGCTCGGCAACCCTTTACCAACTCGGCCCGGCTGGTAGAGCTTCTTCGTTCGACGATCCCCGCCGCGTCACAGAAGAGCGGTGGGCACCCCGCGAAGCGCACTTTTCAGGCTTTGAGGATAGAGGTCAACGGTGAGCTCGATGCCCTCAAAGCCGCCCTTCCGGCAGCTCTGGACGCACTTGCAGTGCGCGGGCGTATCGCCGTCCTGAGCTACCACTCACTTGAGGATCGCCTCGCTAAACAGGCGCTGGCTGCGGGTGCTCATAGCGGCACCCCTGTGGGCTTGCCAGTCGAGCTCCCCGAGCTCGCGCCGTACCTGCGACTACTTACCCGCGGCGCCGAGGAACCGACTGCCGCAGAAATCGGTATCAACCCCCGCGCGGCATCAGCTCGGTTGCGGGCAGCCGAACGTACCCGGGTCTCGAAAGGACACCTCGCATGAGTCAGATGACTTCCACAGCGCGAGTCGGCGCAAGAGCACTGAATCGGCCGACCACACAGACGCCCAGACTGCGCGTGGTCACTGGGGCACCTCTGCGCCAAGGCGGGGCTGCGTTCAGCATCCTTTGCGCGTCCCTGCTGGCTATCGGATTGATCGGACTCCTGCTGCTGAACACCTCTTTGGCCCAGGGCTCCTTCACCCTGCATGATCTGCGGACTACCTCTGATCAGCTGACTGAGACCCAGGGTGCCCTTAACCAATCTCTGAATGCGACGAGTTCTCCAGCCAACCTCGCCAAGGAGGCAACCAGCATGGGGATGGTGCCGGCCCAGACGGCGGCATTCTTGCGGCTTTCCGACGGCAAGGTCATCGGCGTGGCGCAGCCAGCGACCCAAGGGTCCGGATTTACCGTGGTTGGGACGACAGCACCAGCCCCGGCGGTACCTACGCCCGCTAACACAACACCGGCTCCGGCGGTGCCCACGCCGGCGCACGCAACTTCAGCCCCGGCGGTGCCCACGCCAGCGCAATCAACCCCCGCCCATACGGTAGCGAAGCCGGCCAAGCCAGCAAAGAGGTGAGTTCGTGAAGCCGACCCGAGGTCCGGGACCGGGCGACGCCCGTCCCATCAGGGCTTCGGTGTCTGGGGTGTCTTCGGCCAGACCGGCTCGTCGACGTTCGTCCGAATCCAGCGCCGCCCGTCCTGGACGCAAGTCCTCCTCTGCTGGGCCTCGGAAGCCAGGACGCCGCAAGTCTCTACCTCGCCAGGCAGCCGGCAGCCCCCCTCGTCGGCCGGGCAGGCCACCGTCGCGTCCGTCTCGAATCGGGATACATCCTGAACGCCGCATCCGGTTTCTTCTGCTGACGGGGCTCTTCATCCTCAGTCTGTTCGGCGCACAACTCTTCCGCTTGCAGGGCCTTGACGCATCCTCCATGGCCAACGCAGCGCTCAAGAGCCGTTTGAGCATCGTGGCAGTGCCGGCACTTCGTGGCGACATCACGGCATCCAACGGTGAGGTGCTGGCAACCAGCGTCGCCCGGAGCAATGTCACCGCGGACCAGACTGCGGTGCCGACTTACAGCAAGAAGGTCAATCGCGTCACGGTCAAGGTCGGCGTGCCCGGGGCCGCTACCGACCTCGCACCGATCCTGGGCAAGTCGGTGGCTGAGTTGTCCGTAACGTTGAAAGGTGTTCGACGGTTTGTGTATGTCGACAAGGACATCTCCATGGCCCAATGGGCCAAGGTCCAGGCGTTGCGCATCCCGGGTATCTACAGTGAGGCGACATCGAAGCGTTCCTACCCGACTTCTTCTGCGGCGGCTTCGTTGGTGGGCTGGGTGGGCGCTGACGGGTCACCCGGGGGGGGCCTCGAATTGTTGTTGAACAAGCAGTTGCAGGGCAGACCGGGCGTGTCGACGTACGAGCGGTCCGCGGACGGTCGCACGATCACCACCGGCGAGCAACAGATAACTTCGGCTGTTCCTGGTTTCGATGTGCGGTTGACGGTCGACAGTGATCTGCAGTGGTTCGCCCAGAACGCCATCGCCCAGAAAGTCGACGAGACAAGGGCTTTGTCAGGGACCGTGGTGGTCATGAACGTCAAGACCGGTCAGTTGGCAGCCGTCGCGTCCTACCCGAGCTTCGATCCGAACAACATCGCTAAGGCCACCGGAGATCTTAATAACAATGCTTTCGGGGAAGCGTTTGAACCAGGATCCACAGCCAAGGTCATGACGGCGGCAGCAGCGATCCAAGAGGGCGTCGCGACGTCGGCTACCTCTGTGGCGGTTCCCGACCGGCTCTCCCGTGCTGACCAGTTGTTCCGGGACTCCCATGAGCACGGCGTCGAGAACCTGACCTTCGCGGGTGTGATCGCGCAGTCGAGCGACATTGGCACGATGATGGTCGGCGAGAAGGTGCCGCCTGCCACCCTGGAGAAGTACTTCCGCAGCTTCGGAGTTGGTCAGCCCACAGGAATCAACTTTCCCGGCGAGACGCCAGGNNGGCCAGGGGCTGTCGGTTAACGCCATCCAGGACGCCGGCGTCTTCCAAACCGTCGCCAATGGGGGAGTGCGCGTGCCTCCGAGCCTGGTGGCCAGCACCAAGAGCGCCGACGGTACCGTTACGCCCACACCGCCCGCCAAAGGGGTGCGCGTCATTTCGGCCTCGACTGCCACCACGCTCAGCCAGATGCTTGAGTTCGTGGTCAGCGACAACGGCACCGCCGTGGCGGCGACGATCCCGGGCTACCGGGTCGCAGGCAAGACCGGCACGGCTAACCGTGTTGGCGCCAACGGTCGTTACTCCGGCTACACCGCTTCTTTTATCGGCTTTGCCCCGGCCGACAAGCCTCAGTTCGTCGTTGCGGTGATCTTGCAGAACCCGCTCAACGGCATCTACGGCGGTTCGGTGGCTGCTCCGGTGTTCAAGGACGTNNGCAGCCCTGCAGTCGCAGTCGGGTCTTCAGCCACCCACACCGGCCCGGTAAAGTCACGCCCGTGGTGCACCTGTGAACGCGAATCCGCGTCCCCTCTCCCCGCATGCCATCAGCCTGTCGTCAGTGGCTGAGTGTGTCGGTCTTTCGCGGACCCGTTATGGAGTCATCGACTCTCGCGTCGTGGTGACCGGGGTGACCCTGGACTCTCGCGGCATCCGGCCGGGAGACCTGTATGCGGCCCTTCCAGGGGCAAGCGTTCATGGTGCGCGCTTCGTCAGAGCAGCCATCGGCCTCGGGGCGGTTGCCGTGCTGACCGATCCGGCCGGAGCCGCACTGCTCGCGCTCAACGAGATCACGGTGCCTGTGCTGGTGGTTCCAGAGCCCCGCGCCGTCCTGGGGTCCGTTGCGGCAATGATCTACGGACGCGCCAGCGAAGCACTGACCATGTTGGGGATCACCGGTACAAATGGCAAGACGACGACGGCCTACCTGCTTGACTCGGCGCTGCGCGCCCTCGGGCGGGTGACGGGGTTGATCGGGACTGTCGAGACGCGCATCGGCGAGGACCGCATCAAAAGCATTCGGACCACCCCTGAGTCCACAGACCTGCATGCCTTGTTCGCCGTGATGCTTGAGCGTGGTGTGGACACGTGCACCATGGAGGTGTCCAGTCATGCACTGACGCTGCATCGCGTCGATGGCGTGCGCTATGACGTGACCGCCTTTACCAACTTGTCGCAGGACCACCTCGACTTCCACGGGTCGATGGAGGACTACTTCCTGGCAAAGGCGTCGCTATTCACACCTGACAGGACGGTTCGCGGCGTGGTGTGCGTGGACGACCAATGGGGCCGGCGCCTGGCCCATGAGTCCCGGGTGCCTGTGGAGACGGTCGCATCGCGTCCAGAGGTGACAGCTGATTGGCAGATTCAGACAACAGGGAAGGACGAGTTTGCTTTCGAGCTCGTTGGTGACCGTGGTCGGCTGTCACTGCGCTCGACCCTGCCTGGGGACTTCAATCGCGTCAACACGGCAGTGGCCGCCCTCGTACTCCTGGCTGCCGGCCACCCAATCGAAGCGATCGAGTCGGCCCTGACCGCCGACCCCCACGTGCCCGGCCGGATGGAGACAGTCGTGGTACCAGGCCGGTCCAACGACGACCAGAGCCATACCGACCCCAGCGGCACCGATCAGCTCTGTATGCCGTTGGCCGTCGTCGACTTCGCTCACACTCCTAGCGCCGTGGCCGCAGCGCTGAAGGCGTTGCGGCCCAATACTCCTGGGTCGCTGATCGTTGTGTTGGGTGCCGGCGGAGACCGGGATTCAGGCAAACGCGAGGCCATGGGCACCGCGGCAGCCGAATATGCAGACTTCGTCATCGTCACCGATGACAACCCCCGGTCCGAGAACCCGGCGACGATCCGCGCGGCCGTCCT
>PMJN01000263.1 GCA_003157445.1 Micrococcales bacterium | reverse complement strand
CTCCGGCAATGACAACTCGCATGGAGGCGTGGTTCCTTTCGGGCGGGGGAGTGGCTGGTGGTTAGAAGGCCGGAGGTATCTGGTCGAGGATCCGTTCGACTGTCGTCAGGGCAGAGGCTGTCGTCAGCATGTGGATCAGATCTCCGTCCTGGTAGACGGTGTCGGTGCTGGGCAGCAGCCCATCGCCGAGCCGGGTCAGATAGGCGACCCGGGCGCCCGCGGTCTTCTCAAGTTCGACGACCCGGTGGCCGATCCAGGCCGGGTTGATCGCCACGTCGGCGATAACAACATGACCGCTGGGGTCGGTGTGTTCGGGAACGGAGCCTTGGGGCAGCAGACGGCGCAGCATCTGGTCGGAGGTCCAGCGAACGGTGCCAACGGTGGGGATGCCCAGACGCTGGTAGATCGCAGCCCGGCCCGGGTCGTAGATGCGGGCCACGACGTGCTCGACGCCATAGGTCTCACGAGCCACCCGGGCTGCCAGGATGTTGGAGTTGTCCCCGCTACTCACGGCAGCAAACGCGTAGGCCTCTTCGACGCCCGCTTCGATCAGAGTGTCCCGGTCGAATCCGAGGCCGGTCACCCTCTTGCCTTCGAAAGTGCCCCCAAGACGACGAAAAGCCGCACTGTTGCTGTCGATGACGGCCACGTCGTGGCCCTGACGCTCGAGACTGAGTGCCAGGGTCGACCCGACCCGGCCACAACCCATAATGACGAAGTACACGCAGCGACGCTACACCGAGCCAGGACTCGTTCGCGCCCAAACGGCTGCACCAGGCGCGATGCACGGGGGTGCGCGCCCTGCGGCTTAGAGTGTTTGACGTGTCGACTTCAGACAGGATCGTCAAACGGCGTCATGTTGGCAGGGCCCTGCGTAGTTGCAGGCTTGGCTATTCACCGCCCCCCAAACGGGTCGCGTTGCCGGTTTTTGCCAGTGACGCGCTCTGTTCGGTGTACTACGTGTCCGACCAGACCTCTCTGACCCTCGCCGTTGCTGATGGCAGCAGCCTGGTGGTCGAACGTGTGAAGTCCGTCAGCGGCCGAGCCCCCGCGACGTTGTCATGGTCTACCTCCCGGAGTATGTCGTGAGTCGTTGGTATGAGCAGCCATTGCACAAGCAGCCCGATTTGCGGCTGAAGAGCCATCTGTTCTTTGCTTCTGGGGCGAGGGTGACCAGCCAGCCCTGGCAGATGTGCTGGTCCCAACGACTCAAAGAGCGCCCCGTCCCCCTCGGTGCGGACGACCGTCGTGAGCTTGCGGGCGCCGACTGGCAGGGGCGCATGCGGTGAGCGACCTCGACCTGGACCTAGATGGTCTCAAAGCGGATGCCCGCTCGTCGCTGGTCGGCACTGACTTCGAGGCGCAGATCGGCAAAGTCGCCCACGGCGGCCACTGCGTGACCCGCTATGAGGGTCGCGTGGTCTTCGTGCGGCATGCCCTTCCGGGCGAGACGGTGCGGGTCCGGATCACCGATGGTCGGCAAGGCGACCGGTTCCTGCTCGGCGACGCCGTCGAGGTGCTCGAGGCCTCGAGCCACCGCGTCGAGCCGCCCTGCCGGTTTGCCGGTCCTGGCAGCTGTGGCGGATGCGACTGGCAGCACAGTGAGCTCAGCTATCAGCGCGAGCTGAAGGCCGCGGTGGTGGTCGAACAGTTCCACCGCCTGGCGGGCCTGGACCTTGAGGTGCAGGTCGAGGCGTTGCCGGGCGACCAAGAGGGACTTCGATGGCGGACCCGGACTGAGTTCGCCATCGATTCCTCGGGTGCAGCCGGGCTGCATCGACACCACAGCCGGGAGATCATCGCGGTCCAGGACTGCCTTATCTGCACCAGGGCAGTGATCGAGACCGGTGTGCTCGATCGCCGATGGCCGATGGCATCCTCTGTTGATGTGGTGGACGCCAGCGGTGAGCCTCATGCCGTGATCGTGCCGCTGCCTTCACGCGATTCGACCGTCCCACATGTCACCGAGCGGGTCGAGGCGGGGGACTGGTCGGTCGAGTTCAGGCTTTCAGCGCGGGGTTTCTGGCAGGTCCATCCGCAAGCCGCGGCCACGTTCGTCGCGCATGTGCGCCGGGAGCTGGCAGCCCAACCCGGCGAGCGGGCGCTGGATCTGTACGCCGGCGTTGGCCTGTTTGCGCTGGCACTTGCTGATGACGTGGGTCCGGCCGGAGCAGTGTTGGCTATCGAGTCGGATGCCCACGCCGTTGCGGATGCCAAGAGCAACCTGCGGCTTCGCCCTGAGATCGAGCTGCGCCGAGGCAAGGTCGATCGTGCGTTGAAACCGTTGGTGCGACAGAGGATCCGTACCGACCTGGTGGTGCTGGACCCACCTCGCACCGGGGCCGGTAAGTCGGTCATCAAGGACATTGCCGCCTTGGCCCCGCGGGCCATCGCCTACGTCGCGTGTGACCCAGCCGCGTTGGCGCGAGACGTCGCCTACGCGCGTCACGCCGGGTATGGCATGAGGTCTCTGCGTGCCTTTGACGCTTTCCCGATGACCCATCATGTTGAGTGCATCGCGATTCTGGAGCCGTTGGCCAACGGCGACGTTCATGAGCAGTGACGGCCGCTTTCGCTACCCCCTGGACGTTCGGTTCTTCGAGGTCGACTCTTTGGGAGTCGTGTTCAACATGTGGTATCTCGGCTGGTGTGACGAGGCGATGAGCGCCTTCATGGAGTCGATCGGCTACGGGTACGCAAAGTTGCGGGCCGGCGGACTGGACGCCGTGCTGCGCAAGGCGGAGCTTGAGTGGCTCGACAGCCTGCAGGCTTTCCAGCACGCCGAGGTCGCGGTCCAGGTGGATCACGTGGGGAGCACGTCGTTTCGGCTCGGCTACGACATCGAGCGCGTGGATTCCTCCAGCAAGGAACGGACACGGTGCGCTCACGCGGCGATCAGCTACGTGTGTGTGGCGATAGATGACCGGAAGAAGACGGCGATCCCGCCCGGCCTGCGCGAGGCCCTAGAAGGCGGCCGAACCTGAGCCGATGGGCACGTGACGCCGGTGTGGCGGGTGTGGTTAGATATATCTTGACGTCAAGATAAATTGCGAAGGAGCCGACGGTGAGCGAGCACAGCATGGACAGTTTTGGTGCCAAGGGGACCCTGGAGGTCGGAGACGCGTCATATGACGTGTTCCGTCTCTCTGCTGTGGATGGCAGTGCGCGACTGCCATTCAGTCTTAAGGTTCTCCTGGAGAACCTCCTGAGAAACGAGGACGGCGCCAACATCACGGCGGAACAGATCAGGGCCATCGGTGGCTGGGATCCCAGCGCCGAACCTGACACCGAGATCCAGTTCACTCCGGCGCGCGTGATCATGCAGGANNGGAGTACCAGCGCAACGAGGAGCGTTACCAGTTCCTGCGCTGGGGCCAGAGCGCGTTCAACGACTTCAAGGTCGTGCCGCCCGGCACCGGGATCGTGCACCAGGTCAACATCGAGCACCTCGCCCGGGTCGTCTTCGACCGCACCGGCATGGCGTACCCCGACACCTGCGTGGGCACCGACTCGCACACCACG
>PMJN01000524.1 GCA_003157445.1 Micrococcales bacterium | reverse complement strand
CCAAGCGTAGGTGACAGCCAAGCGCACTATGGCGTTGCAGCCCTTCCACGAGCCGTCACGGGCCACGAGCCCGGGCTGGCTACAGTTATGTAATGACTTCCTGCCCGCCGCAGCCGACTCAGCTGCCACACCGGCTGCCGGAGGTGGAGGAGGTCTCTGCCGGCGGAGTCATCGTCGACGTTGACCAGGGGGTTGCACGCATCGCGGTCATCGCCCGCCGCAACCGTGCAGGCAGGGTCGAATGGTGCCTGCCCAAGGGGCATATGGAAAGCGAGGAGACCCTCGAACAGACGGCTGTGCGCGAGGTGGCCGAGGAGACCGGAATCGTAGGCCGGGTCCTGACCTCGCTGGGCACCATCGACTACTGGTTCTCCGCCTCAGGCACACGTGTGCACAAGATCGTTCACCACTACCTCCTGGAAGCCACCGGCGGCGAGCTGAGTATCGAAGGTGATCCGGATGCCGAGGCGATCGACGTGGCGTGGTTCCCGCTGGGCGACGTACAGTCCCACCTCACCTTCGCCAACGAGCGGCGGATTGCCCAAGTCGCATGGGAGCGCCTGGCAGGGGCGTCGTGACCGGGCCCAAGACCCCCAGACGGCTATGCCGACAGAGTGCTTCGGCCACCTTGCTGGCGATCTCGGTACTGGCTAACTCGGTATTGCCGATCCTCTCTTCTATGCCTGCGGCCACAGCCCTGACAACCGTTGAGGCCAGGACACCCGTGGTCGCCACGGTCCCGCCCCCGACAGTCTCCGTGACGACCATCACGCCTACGGTCGCGGTCCCTAACGCTCCGATCACTATTAAGGGAACCGTCCGCAACTCCAGCGACGTCGTGATCACCTCACCGGTGGCACGTGCCCTCCTCGGGCAGCGCCCGTTGACCAGTCGCCAAGCCGTGTCCGACTGGGCCACATCCAAGGGTCAGCAACTTATGGACGAGGCCGCGCAAACCTCCCTGGGCCAGACCCTTGCCCCAGGGGCCGTTACCGCCTTCACCCTCACCATCCCGGCAAATGCGATCAGCCATGATCAGCCCTTCGACGTCTTGCCCCTGCGGGTCGAAGCCGTCGCGACAACTCCCGCCGGGTTACAGACATCCGGTGAGGTGAACACCTACCTGCCCGCGCTAGCCACGATCAAGGCGTTCGAACCGTTGTCCATCGCCTGGCTGGTGCCGCTCACGCTCGATCCCGACCCTGCACTTCAGGGGATGGCTAGCACCACGCGGACCGCCGCGTGGGCCAAAGCCATCGGGCCGGGCTCACGTCTGGACAAGTTGATCCAGGGCACTGAGAACGCGAATGTCACCTGGGCCATCGATCCCGCAATTCTGGGCCCGAGCCTGTCGTCGGCTGCCGTGGATGCCTCGGCAGCGCAGTCGACGCCGACCCCTTCGCCGTCACTCGCGCCGGGGAGGGCGTCGAACCCGGATCCCGTAACCACGATGACCACGGCGCTCGCGCAACGACTCAGGGCCGCCGCGCCCGGGCACACGCTCTGGTCTCTGCCATATGCCGATCCCGACATCGCGGCTTTACTTCCCCTCACTTCCGGCAGCCAGAGCCTCACCTCATTCATCAGCCATCCCTCCACCTTGGACGTCGCGGTGGGCCCGGCGCGCGCAGACATCGCCTGGCCGGTCACGGGGACGCTGACCCCCCAGACCCAGGCTGAGTTGCGACGGGTCTTCGCCTCTCCCGGGCTCACCGCGGCGGTGACCTCCGCCTCGACCGTCACCAGCCACAATGGATTCCCTTCGGAGGCGAGCCGCAAGTCCAGCAGCGGACTGCCGCTGCTGGCCTACGACGAGTCACTGAGCAGGACGGTCGCCCAGACCTCCTCGAAGGCAGACGGCACCATCACCATCCAGCGATTCCTGGCCGATTCCATGGCCCTGCTTGGTGAGCGGCCAGGGACTCGCGACAGATCCGTGCTGGTCGCCGAGCCCAGGACCTTCACCGGTGACCCCAGCGTGCTTCGATCGCTCTTCGCGGCTGTGGACAAAGCCCCGTGGCTGGTGCCGGCGACCACCGGGCAGCTCCTGGCAGCCAGCGAGAAGCTCGCCCCCGAGGACCCCGGCAGTGGTGCGAATGGCACGAGTGGGACCGCGACCTCACCAACCGCCAACTCGCATGACCCACTGAACCCAGGCATCTCCCCGTTGACCTCGGACCAGTTGGCGACCATCCCGGACACGATGTCTTCCATCACCGGCATTGCCGGCATCTTGGGCGACGGGCCGGCCTTTGCCAGTACCTGGACCGACGCCCAGGTACAACAACTCTCCGCGCGCTGGCGTAACCACCCCGAGGGCATCACCGCCATCAACGCTGCCACGAACGCGGCGATCAACACCATCAGCCGCAGCGTGAGGGTGGCACCGAGCTCTGTGAACTTCTTCGCCGACCGTGGTGTTATGCAGGTGACGGTGGTCAACGATCTCGGTGTCCCGATCCACGATGTACATCTGACCCTGACCCCGGCCCAGCCGCGGCTGCGGATCGAGCGACAGCCTGGACCGCTGAAGATCGGCGCGAACGCGCGTGCGAACGTGCCGCTACAGGTCACCTCCATCGCGGCCGGACTGGTCAAGGTCGAGGCCGTGCTGACCACCCAAGACGGCATCCCCCTGGGTCAGAACGCCACCGTCAACGTGCGCGTACAGCCCCCGGGCTCCTGGATCTACTGGGTCCTGGGCGGGATGGCCTTCGTGGTGGTGTTACTCGGCACCCAGCGATCTCTGCGTCGCGGATCCACCCGAGCCTCAGACCCCGACGCGCAGGAACCTCCCCTCAATGACTGAGTCCGTGGAGGACGGCTCGTCCGGCTCGCACATCCGCCCTGTTGCGCCGGGCTTGCCCGTCCCGCCGAGCTTGCCCGTCCCGCCAGCCGCCCCGATTCCGCCCAGCCCACCAAGCTCTCCTGAGGCCAGCCTGGCCCGCTCTACAGCTGGCATGGCAAGCGGCGTCATCGCCTCACGCGTCCTGGGGGTCGTCCGAGCGTCGATGACGCTGGCTGTAGTGGGAACCCTGGTGGCCGGTGACGCCTGGGATGTGGGCAACTCGCTGCCCAACATCATCTATCTCCTACTTGCCGGCGGTGTCATCAACGCAGTCCTGGTCCCGCAGATCACGCGCGCCGCCAGCCATGCCGACGGTGGGCGCGAGTACGTCGACCGTCTGCTCACGCTGGCGATCACCGCCATCACGGTCGTCACTGTCGTCTGCACGCTGGGCGCAGGGCTGCTGGTCAGGCTCTACAGCTCCTCGACGTGGTCCCCGGACGTACGGTCGCTGAGCACCGCTTTCGCGCTGATCTGCATGCCGCAGGTCTTCTTCTACGGTCTCTATGTCCTCCTGGGCAACGTGCTCAACGCCCGCAGCCATTTTGCGGCGTACATGTGGAGCCCTGTCCTGGCGAACATCGTGGCGATCGGCGGGATGGCTTTCTTCCTCGCGCAGTACCCACATCAGGCTCCCGTCACCAGTTGGACCTCCCCGATGATCTGGGTGCTTGCCGGAAGCGCCACAGCCGGGATCGCGGCCCAAGCCTTGGTGCTGGTCGTGCCATTATGGCGATCCGGGTTCCGGTTCACCCCCCGGTGGGGTTTTCGCGGCGTTGGCCTGCGCACCGCATCGACCGTAGCTCTGTGGACCTTTGCCGCCCTGGGAGTCACAACGGCGGGTTTCGTCATCACCTCCAAGGTCGCGACATACGCCGGCCAGGCGGGGAGCCTGGCAGGCCTTGATGTGCCGGGCAAGATCTCATACAGCAACGCCTTCTTAATCTTCATGCTTCCGCACTCGCTGGTGACGGTGACGCTGGTCACCGCCCTATTCACTCGGATGTCCAAGGCGGCGGGCGCAGGTCGCCTCGACGAGGTCCGTGCCGACGTTGACAGAGGCATGCGGCTGACGGCCGTCGCCACCGTCCCTGCCACGGTGGGTGCGTTCGTGCTCGGGTTCGCCGCGACGGCCACGATCTTTCCGGCCAACAATGCGGCTGGCACCCGAGGCATCGCCATGGTCATGATGGCGATGATGGTCGGGCTGGTGCCGTTCGGCATCTTGTTCCTGCTTCAGCGGGCCTTCTATTCGTTCGAAGACGCCAAGACCCCGTTCGTGCTGCAGGTCGTGGTCACCATCGTGGCGACGTTAGCCAACCTCACCAGTCTTTTGCTTCCGGTGCGCTGGATTGTCGTGGGAGTTGGCGCCGGTCAGGCCCTCAGCAACCTCGTCGGCATGAGCATCGGACTCGTCCTTGTCCGACGGCGGCTCAACGGTCTGCCTATGAACAACGTGACGCGAACCTACGTTCGGCTGGGTGTCGCATCCGTGGTTGGCGCCGTTGGGGCCGTACTTGTACAGATTGCCCTGGCGCCGCTCGTCGCGGGCAGGGCCTACAGTCTGGTCAGTTTGGTGGTCGGGGGTCTGGTGTTCGCCGCGACCTACGTGGTGGTGGCGCGCAGACTGCATGTTCGCGAGATCGATGACCTCGTGGGACCCGTTGTCGAGCGCGTGCGAAGAGCCCTTCCTAAACGCTGAGTGCCGCCTAGTATGAAGACTCAAATGGTTAGTGTTAACCGCCATCGTTGTGGACACGGACGGGAGCAGGGGTGCAAGGGGTAGGTCCAGGAACTGTCCTTGGAAGTCGCTACGCCCTGCGTCGCCGCCTGTCGCAAGATGGTGACCTCGAGCGTTGGTCCGCCCACGACACCACACTGCGCCGTGAGGTCGCGCTCATTATCGTCGGTGCCGAACATCCCAACTGCGCAGGCGTTCTGGACGCGGCCCGGCGCGCGGCAGGGGTTGAGGACGCCAGACTGGTCCGTATTCTCGACGTAGGCACCCAGAACAACCACTCGTTCATCGTCGAGGAGGCGATGAACGGGTCGGAGTCCCTGACCACGATCCTGGAACAGGGGCCGCTGCCGGCAGAAGAGGCCCGGCGCATCGCCGGGGAGACCGCAAAGGCCCTGGAAACCGCAGGCCAGCGAGGCCTCCACCATCTGCAGCTGACTCCCAACCACGTCGTGATCGCCCCCGACGGTGCGATCAGGGTCAGCGGTGTGGCCATCGCCGCGGCGGTCGAAGGGCCTGATCAGCAGGAGCCGGCCACGGCAACGTCATCGCGTCGAGACGCCGTCTGTCTGGTGGCCATCCTCTATGCGGCCCTGACCAGTCGCTGGCCGCTGGACGAGAAGGTCTCAGGTATGGAGCCCGCACCACGGGTAATCGAAGGAGTCGCTGCACCGGCCAAGATCGCCTCGGACGTCCCGGATGATCTGGACGCCTTATGTGACGAGACGCTCAACAAGGATGCCGGTCCGATGACGCCGCGGGAGTTCGCCGGCCGGATCGCCCCCTGGCCGCGTGACCGGGTCCCCCGCACCGGGGTTGAACCTACGGTCGTCCTGAGCCTGCCCAACTCAGGAAGCGTCTCTGAGCAGAGTGGGGCCAGCTCGGGCGGGACGGGGCCCACAGTCGCCCTCCCGAGCGTCGGCGCTACAACCCTGGCACCGTCGAACAGCCCAGCAGAAGCCGCGAAGTCAACAAAGACCGCATCTAGGCTGCCCGACCGGGAGCCTGTGGCAGCCCCCGAGACAGCCGCAGAAGAGGTCCCAACATCGCTCATGGGCGAGGCGACGACAGCTGGTGCGACCACCAGCAAAGCCCTCGGTTCTGCACTGGCAAGCGCTGGCGCAGCTGCCGGGGTACTCCGTGGCAAGCTGAGCGCCTTGGCCAGCGGGGCGCAAAGCAAGAGTGTCTCAACCGATTCCAGCTACGGCAGTGAGCGGGTGACGTTTCCTACGCATCTGTCGGGCGTCGAGGACATCGAGCCGCCACTGCCACTACTGCCTGCCTCAACAGCACTGCCTCTCACCCGTGGCCAGTCCAAGATGGTCATGCTGATCGTGGCCGCCTTCGTGGTGCTGGCGCTCTTCTTCGGCTACCAGGGCCTGTTTGGCTCCCTCGGAGGCACCAGCGGGAGCAACCCAACACCAAAGCCCCCCGTCGCCGTGCCCACAGGCAAGGCGCCTGCCTCTCCAGGACCGCGGGCAGCGACGACGACAGGCGGAGCAATCGCGATCTCGTCAGTGACCGGGTTCGACCCTCAAGGCGACGGGGTGGAGAACAACTCCCAGGCAGCCAAGGTCTACGACGGCAACACCTCAACAACGTGGACCTCCGAGCTCTACACCACTCCTCACTTCGGCAACCTGAAGAAAGGCGTGGGGCTGCTCCTGGATCTCGGCCAGCCGACATCGGTCCATCAGGTCACGGTCAGCCTTGCAAACGGACCTTTGGACGTGACGGCGTACGCCGCCTCAAGTCCCAACCTTCACGGGGCCACCGTGCTCGGTCATGCCAGTAGTGCGAGCGGACAGGTCCAGCTCGAGGCAGCCACCGCCATGCCGCGGTCGCAGTACATCATCGTCTGGTTCACCTCGCTGGCCCACTACGGCGGTCAGTTCGGCGCGTCGGTCTCGGAGATCGCACTCAACTGAGTGCATCATGATGTCGCGCCTTGACGACCTGCGCGAACTGTCCGATCGTGAACTGCTCTCGGCCCACTGCACGGGCGACCCCGACGCCTTCGGTGAACTGTTTCGTCGCCACCGTGATCAGATGTGGGCTTTGGCCCTAAGGACTACCCGTGACCCCGAAGTGGCAGCAGACGCTGTCCAGGAAGCGTTCATCGCCGCCTTTCGAAGCGCCGAGTCCTTTCGGGGCGAAGCTGCAGTCACCACATGGCTTCACCGGATCGTGGTCAACTCCTGCCTGGATCGGCTGCGGCGGATCAAGCCCGTCGTGCCCATGCCTGAGTCCGACCTGAGTGTGCTTGCCGATACTCACGACCACCACCACAGCGTCGACGTCAGGATCGACGTCCGAGCCGCACTGGAGCAGTTGCCTGAAGGGCAGGCGATGGCGCTGATCTTGGTCGACATGCACGGATTCAGCATCTCCGAGGCGGCCGACGTTTTGAACGTCGCACAGGGCACCATCAAGTCCCGGTGCGCACGAGGAAGGGCCGCGATGGTACCGCTGCTGGGACTGGCGACGCCCTCCGATACTTCTGTCACACCCCCGGGGAAGGAACCAATGACATCCCCCTGACGTCATACCCTCGAGGGCGTATTCATAGTCCGTAGATGTCTTCGGCAGGCTCATGAGAAGCCACAGCCACCAACAGTCGCGCGACCCAGCATCGAGGTGAACACTCTGATCAAGCCCCACATCACCAGTGGCTCAGAGCCAACCGGCGATGAGGACCCCACCGGTGTTCGTGACCTGCTGTCCTCACTGCCCGAGCCCGACCCCATGCCGGAGCACTTGGTCGAGCGGATCAACGCAAGCCTGGCCGCCGAGCAGGCCCAGCGCGCAGCCAAGATATCCAGGGCCAACGTGACCCCACTTCGTGCCACCGCGCCACGACGCCGCCGACGAGTCCTGTTGGCGATAGCCGGCGCGGCGGCCGCAGTCGCCCTGATCACGTTCGCCAGCACTAACCTGTTCACGGCCCATCAGTCCAGCACGACCAACCAAAGTGCTGGGATCAGCAGCACTTCAAGCACCGCAGGGGCAACTGGGGCAGCCCAGCCCAGTGATGCCAACAAAGCCCCAGCCCTGGCGGGCGGTCCCATGACCACCTCGTTGGTTCAGATCTCTACGTCCGGGACTCGCTACACCCAGGCCGACTTCGTAACGCAGGCCCGCAAGCTTCGCCTGGCCCCATTCCAGCCCATGGCCGCCGCTGATTCAGCCAGTGTCGGACCCGCCGGCACCACTGCTGGGCTGATGCAGTGTCTCAAAGCGATCGGCGCCGCCGGAGCACGAGAGGTCCGGGCCGACGTAGCGTTCTATGAAGGACGACCCGCCATAGTCATCGTGGCCACCACAAACGAAGAACCATTGGCCTATGCCGTGGGCCTTGAGTGCTCACAGACGAATGCGGCGGTCTTGAGGCCCGCGACACCGTTGTCGTGAGGAAATGGCCGCCAAGGCTGCTGCGCGCGACGCGCGGGCCATGATCAAGACGGAACAATCCCGCCGTAGGATCGGTTGAGAGCAGACAGCACCGACCCGACATCCGAGGCAGGTGTGAAGAGTGCGCTACTTAGGAACAGGTGAGCCATGAGCGCAGAGGTTCGTGAGGTCATCATCATTGGTTCGGGTCCGGCTGGGTACACAGCCGCGATCTATGCCGCGCGGGCCAGCCTGAAGCCGGTCGTCTTCGAGGGCGCGGTGACTGCAGGTGGTGCGTTGATGAACACCACCGAGGTCGAGAACTTCCCCGGTTTCCCGACGGGCATCATGGGTCCTGACCTGATGGAGGCGATGCGTTCCCAGGCGATGCGCTTTGGCGCCCAGATGGTCCGCGACGACGTCACCGCAGTGTCCCTGACCGGGCCGGTCAAGACGGTCACTGACGGCGAGGGCACCACCTGGTCGGCCCGGACCGTGATCCTGGCGATGGGCTCGGCCTACCGGCGGATGGGGATCGCCGACGAGCAGCGCCTTTCCGGCCACGGCGTG
>PMJN01000212.1 GCA_003157445.1 Micrococcales bacterium | reverse complement strand
TCGCCGGCTACCCACGCCGGCTGCAGCCAGGAGTTTCTGCAGGCGCACCCCGTCGGGGTCGTGAACATCGACCTCGACAGCGGGCTTCTCCCGCTGAGGGGGAAGACGGGTGGGCTGACTGGGCTTGGTAGTACCACTGCTGCCGCGCTGCGGAGCGCTCGCATGGGGAACGGCGCTGCCGCGCTGAGCCGCGGTGCGCCGCCCAGGAGCACTGCCGGGGCGTTTGCGGGGTCCGTCTGAGCCGCCACGAGCGGGTGTTCGCTCCGTCATGCCCTGCCGCGTTCTGCTAGTTCGTCGAGCACATCAACCTCGGGTAAGTAGGGGGCAAGGGCCGGCAGCTCATCCAGTGAGCGCAGGCCAAGTCGTTGCAAGAAGTAGGACGTTGTGCCATACAGCGTCGCACCACTTTCGCCTTCTTCCCTCATTTCCTCAATCAGGCCGCGGGTGAGCAGGGTCCGAACAACGCCGTCGACGTTGACTCCGCGAACCGAACTAACCCGGGACCGGGAGACTGGCTGTCGATAGGCGATGACCGCCAGAGTCTCCAGGGCCGCCTGCGTGAGCTTGGCCTGTGCACCGTCCAGGAGGAACTTCTCGACCACAGGCGCGTACTCCGAGCGGCTGTAGACCCGCCATCCTCCAGCGATCGCCGTGACGGCAAATCCTCGGTTGCTCTGGTCATAGTCGGCCGCCAGGGCAACCAGGTGTGCCAGGACGTCCTCGACCGGCAGTTCGAGGGCGGTCGCCAGTGACATCTCGCTCACCGGTTCGTCCACGACCATCAGGACAGCCTCTATCGCGGCGCGAACGCCTCCGGGGAAGTCGTTGATGTCGAAGGCAACCTGCTCCTGGGGGATCTCGAGCATAGAGTCACTCAACTGCTTCCACCATCTCTTGGGTGATCTCTTGGACGGCCAAGATGTCCGTCGCCTGGTTGGTCACGATGTCATGGTCGATTCCGTCATCCTCGTCGAACTCATCACTGACACCGATCTCGCCGTCGTCGCGCCCCGTCCACTGAACCGTTAGCTCTCCCAGCGCCTCACTCTGGTCGAAGATGACCACGGACTCGTGGAACAGCTCCAGCAGCGCCAGAAAGCGCGCGACGATTACCAGGGTGCTATCGGCATCGGCGACCAGAGCGCGAAAAGAGCATGAACGCGACGCTCGCAACCGCTGGACGATCAGGGCCGCCTGCTCGCGAACGTTGACCGCTGGCGCGTGTAGATGCTCAAGGCCCACGGTGGGCACCACCTTGGGCGTGATCGCCCGTGCTGCAATCATGGCCAGTTGCTCGGGGGTGATGCCCATCACCAGCTCCGGCAGCAGTGCGGCGAAATGAGGGTCCAGACCCGCCTGGCGCGCGGTCATACGACCTGCCGTGGCAATCCGTTCTGCGAACGTGCCGGCGACCTGCTTGAACGCGCGATACTGCAGCAGCCGGGCAAACAGCAGGTCCCGTGCCTCGATCAGCGCCAGATCCTCCTCATCCTGTGGGTTCATCTGGGGCAGCAGGTGAGCCGACTTGAGATCAAGCAGGGTTGCGGCAACCAAAAGGAACTCCGAAGCCTGGCTGAGGTCCCACTCAGTCTCGGACGCCTGATGGGCCTTGATATGAGCTATGAACTCGAAAGTGACCTCGGCCAGGGCTATCTCTGTGATGTCCAGCTTGTGTTTGGAGATCAAGCCGAGCAGGAGGTCGAACGGTCCCTGGAAGACATCCAGGTGCACCTCGAAGGGTTGGCCTTCTGCTCTGCGCAGCACCCCACCGGGCGTACTCAAGGAATTAGCGGTGACCTCGGAGGTTGAGGTCTGGGCCATGGTGCTCAGGCCGCCCCACCCCGTGAGATGAGCTCGCGGGCCATCTGCCGGTATGCCTCGGCGGCTGAGTGGGTCGAGGCGTAGGTCGTGATGGGCTCGGCGGCCAGCGAGGAGTCCGGGAACTTCACCGTTCGGGTGATGACGGTGTGGAAGACCAAGTCACCGAAGTGGTCGACCACGCTTCGCACGACCTCCCTGCTGTGCAGGGTACGGCTGTCGTACATCGTGGCCAGGATTCCATCAACCTTTAGTCGAGGGTTAAGGCGGTCACAGATCTTCTCGATGGTCTCCACCAGCAGAGCGACCCCACGCATCGCGAAGAATTCACATTCCAGTGGGATGATCACGCCGTGTGCGGCCGTCAGCGCATTGACCGTAAGCAGACCCAACGAAGGTTGACAATCGATAAGGACGACGTCGTACTCGTCCACGATGGGACGCAGGACGCGTGCCAGCACCATTTCGCGGGCAACCTCGCCGACCAGCTGTACCTCAGCCGCGGACAGGTCGATGTTGGCCGGGATGATGTCGAGGTTCTCCATGCTGGTGTGCTGCACCACATCGTGGATGTCGTGTCCGCGTTCGACCAGGAGGTTGTAGATGGTGACGTCGAGCTGATAGGTCGGGACGCCCAGACCTACTGACAAGGCGCCCTGGGGGTCAAAGTCGATCAACAAGACCTTGCGGCCGACCTCGGCTAGGGCTGCGCCGAGGTTGATGGTGCTAGTCGTCTTGCCAACCCCGCCCTTCTGGTTGCACATGGCGATGATCCGCGCGGGACCATGGCTGCGCAGCGCAGCAGGCTCGGGAAAGTCGGGCATCACCCGACCCGTGGGGCCCATCTGCCCGGCTCCGACGTTCTGGGTACCGGGTAGTTGGGCGGGATTGCGCTCTGGAGTCTCCACGACAGCGGTGGCTGCCGAACCGTTCGCGCTCGGACCCTCGACGATCGGACCCTCGGTGGTCGTAGTCACCACGTAAGTCACAGGTGTTCCCTCCCAGCGTGGTCGAAAGCTCATCGGTCAGTCTCGCTGATCGCGTCGACCCTAGTCGCGCCGAGGGTCCTGATTCAAGGCAGCGCGCGGCCTGTCGCGAACAGATCGTATTCATCGCGCCCGGGGATGGGCCTCTGCATAGACCTCGCGCAGGTGCTGGACGGTCACCATAGTGTAGATCTGGGTCGTGGTAACGGAGGCGTGACCTAGCAGTTCCTGAACCACGCGCACGTCGGCCCCGCCATCGAGCATGTGTGTGGCGAAGGAGTGCCTCAAGGTGTGCGGGCTGACAGTGTCCCCCAGACCAGCACGTTCGGCTGCCGAGTGGATCACAGCCCATGCACCCTGGCGTGAGAGTCGCCCTCCGCGCAGGTTCAGAAACAGTGCTGGGGTCCCTTTGCCCCGCAGCACCATGGATGGGCGCGCTCGAACGGTGTAAGCCGTGACGGCCTCACGTGCATAGCGCCCGAGCGGAACGACGCGTTCCTTGTTCCCCTTGCCGAACAGGCGCACGGACCCCGGCCGGGTGTCGCTGTCATTGGTGTTGCCGTCACCGAAGTCGATGTCATCAAGGTCCAGGCCGACGCATTCGCTGATTCGTGCGCCCGCACCGTAAAGCACCTCCAGCATCGCGCGGTCACGCAAGGCAGCCGGACCATCTCCCAGACTTGCCGCAGACATCAGACTCTCGACGTCTGTGATCGAGATGGATTTCGGCAGTCGCTTTGGCACCTTGGGTGGCGCCACCCCTTCGGCGGGATCTGTTGGTGTCGTACCTTCTTGAGTCAAGAACCTGTGAAAGCCGCGCACCGCGATGAGGGTCCGGGCGGCCGAAGATGCTGACAGTGGTGGTCGTTCAGGGGCCCCTTCCCGAAGCGAGGCAAGGAACTCAGTTACGTCAGACTCGCCCACCGCGACGGGATCGCTGATCCCCCGCTCGGTCAGGAACTGCCCATATCGTGCAAGGTCGCGCCGATAGGAGCTCAGCGTGTTGTTGGCTGCGCCACGCTCGACCCGCAGATGGTCCAGCCATCCGCGAGTCGAATGTGTCAGGGGTGAGTCAGCTTCGGGGATAACGCCTTTGGCGTCAACGGTTCTGGGGTCACTGCTCACGGAGGAAGGCACCT
>PMJN01000226.1 GCA_003157445.1 Micrococcales bacterium | reverse complement strand
GCGGTGGTCCGCTTCATCTACTCCACCTGGGTCGGCGTGGCCACGGCCTGGGAATCCATGCGAGCGTGGGATCAGTGGCAAGACCATCTCAGTGGCACCGACGAGTCGGGTCTGGCCCGCTTCATTAAGACCGGAGGACTCGCACTGGAGTCTGCAGGACAAGACCGCGGGAAGGTGTTGAGCCTGTTCGATGAGGTCGGCGTGCCGTACCAGGAGTGGGACGCAGCGGCCTTACGCGCGCGACTACCGCTGCTCGACCTTGGACGGCATTACCCGCCCAAGGCAATCACCGACGAGGCATTCTGGGGCGAACCCCAAGGAACACTCACTGGCTACTGGACTCCAGACAGTGGCTTCATCGACGACCCGCAGCTCGCGGCACACAATCTCATGACGGCTGCTATCCGTCACGGGGCGCACTTCCGATTCCGCTGCGAGGTGACCGCGATCCGACGTGCTGACCGCGTGACGGGCCTAGAACTAGCGGACGGAACACACCTTGAGGTGCCCATCGTCATCAACGTCGCAGGGCCGCACTCGGGTGCGATCAACGCCCTCGCCGGCGTCGGTAAGGACTTTGACATCAAGACCCGCCCCATGCGGCAAGAAGTCCACGAGGTACGGGCACCGGAGGGTTACAGCCCCGACGTTGCCGGACCGCTTGTAGCCGACCTCGACCTCGGAATCTATTTTCGGGGGACCCCCAGCGGTGGGCTCCTTGTCGGTGGCACCGAACCTAAGTGCGATTCCCCGCAATGGCTGGAGGAACCCGACGACTTCAATTGCAGACCCACCAGAGCCGTCTATGAAGCGCAGCTGTATCGCGCCGCTCGCAGACTGCCGACTCTTGCCGTTCCCGGCTCACCGCGGGGCACCGCCGGCGTGTATGACGTCTCTAGTGACTGGATCCCGATCTATGACAAGACCAACCTCGGCGGCTACTACGTCGCCATCGGTACCAGCGGCAACCAGTTCAAGAACGCCCCTGTCGTCGGCCAGTTCCTCGCCGCCATCATCGACGCCTGCGAAGACGGCCACGACCACGACGCCGACCCGATACGGGTAACGCTGCCACTGACTGGACACAAGATCGATCTATCTCACTACAGCCGCAAACGCCACCTCAACCGCGACAGCAGCTTCAGCGTCATGGGCTGAGCGGCTCCTGCCGTCAACCTCACGCGTGCAACCATTCAGGGAGCGCACGCGGACCTATCGAACCGGCCGGTCGCCGTGGACCACGAGCACTGGACAAGTCGCGTGTTCGGCACAGGTGGCGCTGACCGAGCCAAGAAGCATGCCCACGAATCCGCCGTGGCCGCGACTGCCGACTATGAGCATGGTTGCCCCGTTGCTTTCGTCCAGGAGGACTTTGGCCGGCAGGCCCTGTCGAACCAGCAGTCGTAGCCCAGTCGGTGGTTCGGAGCCAAAAGCTTGGTCGACAGCGTCCTTGAGACAATTCGTCGCGTCGGTTTCGGGATCCCACTGGTCGGATACGTAACCCAAGCCGTAGCTCATGGGGAAGTGCCAGGCGATCACCGCGTCGATCGAGGCGTTGGTCGCCGCTGAAATACGCATCGCCCACCTCAACGCGAGCCCCGACTGTGCGGACCCATCGACACCGACGACGATCCTTGTTCCACCAGAGGAAGCCTGCGTGGTCATGATGATTCCCTTCGTCTGGGTTCCAGTGTTACCGCTGCGGGGTACATACGCGAGGCGGGAGGCTCACATCAGTTCTGGACATTGCCAGTACGGTGCCGCCCACCGCCAGAGCCAGGAGCCGATGCGTGCTGTCGAGGTAGCTTCGCGGCCTGCTGGGTGCGAGTACAAAGTGGCCCCAAGGCGATTCGGCGGCGCTTTGCACTCGGTCGCCTCCTGGACGCGGAACCAGGCGCTGGAGGCATCGCCCCGCTGGGCCCCAGTGCGGGTTGATGGCGCTGCTGAGCCGGGGGTGCCATGGTAAGTGGTGGCCCCATTTCGGGACATTGGTCCCTTGCCGAGCCACTGGCAGTCGAAATATTGTTCTCGCGTGAACATTCCGTTCGCTACGAACACAGCTGACATCGGCGGTCCGTTGGGTCGCACGCAGGCTCAGGAGCACGTCTTCACACTGCTGCGCAGCGTGCAGCGAGGGTTTCGTCGGCAATATCTGGAGCTGGCCGAGGACCACGGGCTGCCGTTTCGGTTGGCCGGTCCGGGCCTTGTCCTGCTCCAGGAGATATCTGAGCGTCCCGGCGTCACTGTCAACGAGGTCGCGCGGCTTACCGGTCTGTCCAAGAGCCGGGTGTCTGTACTCATGAGCGATCTGGCCGATCAAGGGATCGTTCGAAAAGAAAGCGATTCCCACGACAGCCGCCTGGTCCGGCTTCACGTCACGGCGCAGGGGTTTGGCCATATCGTTGAGTGGTCGGCGTTGGCCCAGCAGGCTATGGGCCAGTTGTTGCAGCCATTGTCGGATGAGGAGCTCGATCTCGTCGCCGAGGGGCTCGCGGTCCTTGATCGTGCTTTCCAGTTGGCCGCAACACGGAGCTCTGCAGAGCAACACACGACCACGGAACTGCCATGCTGACCGGCCTGCTGCGGACCTACCTGCGCCGGTACTACCGCCAGGTCGGGATCGTGGTAGCGCTGCTGACAGCTCAGACGTTCGGCAACCTCTACCTGCCGAACCTCAACGCCGACATCATCAACGACGGGGTCGTCAAAGGGAACGTCCACTACATCTGGACCACTGGTGCATTCATGCTGGCCATTGCTCTGGTGCTGGGTGTGCTCTCGATCGTGGCGGTGTACTACGCGTCGCAGGTGGCGATGGGGGCTGGCGCAGACATACGCGGCGCGGTCTTCAATAAGGTGCAGACCTTCTCGGCCAATGAAATGAACCGCTTCGGCACGGCGTCGCTGATCACCCGCAACACTAACGATATCCAGCAGATCCAGATCTTCCTGCAGATGGCGCTCACCCTGATGGTCATCGCACCAATCATGTGCGTCGGGGGCATCTTCATGGCCATCAAGGAGGACGCCACCCTTTCACTGCTGCTGGTTGTGGCTGTGCCGGTGATGATGTTGGTCCTCGGCGTCGTGATGATCACGGTGGTGCCACAGTTCCGGGCCATGCAGATCAAGATTGACCGCATCACCGAGGTGCTGCGCGAGCAGATAACCGGGGTCCGGGTGATCCGCGCATTCGTCCGCGGACACTCCGAGAGCCAGCGTTTCGACAAGGCGAACGCCACTCTGACAGCTACTACGTTGCGGGTGAACCGGATCTTCGCTCTGACCATGCCGGCGCTGATGGCAATCCTGAACCTGTCCAGCGTTGCCGTCGTGTGGTTCGGTGGCAATCTGGTCAGTGACGGGTCCATGCCGATCGGGAACCTCACAGCGTTCCTTACCTACATCCTGCAGATCCTGATGTCAGTGATGATGGCTGTGATGATGGTGATCCTGGTGCCCCGGGCAATGGCAAGCGCGGAACGCGTTCAGCAGGTCCTCGACACGCCGCCGTCGATCACCGACCCGCCGTCCCCTGTCCGGCCAGAGCGGGCGACCGGCCTGGTGGAGCTACGCGGTCTCACCTTCGGCTACCCCGGCAGTGAGCAACCCGTTCTGCACGACTTGTCGCTGGAGTTCCTGCCGGGTCAGACCAGCGCGATCATCGGCGGGACCGGCAGCGGCAAGACGACTCTTCTCAACCTCGTCCCGCGGTTCTGCGACCCCACCAGTGGCAGCGTGCTTGTCAACGGCGTTGACGTGCGTGACCAGGACCTGGAACATCTGTGGAACGAGATCGGCTTGGTGCCGCAGTCAGCGTTCCTGTTCAGTGGCACCGTCGCCAGCAACCTTCGTTTCGGCAAGCCCGAGGCGACCGAGGCGGAGCTGTGGCATGCGCTGGAGGTCGCTCAGGCCCGAGACTTCGTCGCGGCCATGCCCGGCCAGCTCGACGCACCAATCGACCAGGGCGGCACCAACGTCTCAGGGGGACAGCGCCAGCGGCTCTCGATCGCCCGCGCGCTGGTCAAGAGGCCCCGTCTGTACCTGTTCGACGACTGCTTCTCGGCCCTGGACGCCGGGACCGATGCGCAGCTACGCGCCGCCCTCAAGGTCGAGATGCGCGATGCGGCGGTCGTGATCGTCGCCCAGCGGGTGAGCACCGTTATGCATGCCGACCGGATCGTCGTGCTCGACGAGGGTCGTGTCGCGGGGATGGGCACCCACCAAGAGCTGATGTTGGGCTGCGCCGCCTACCAGGAGATCGTCATATCCCAGCTCGGCGAACGGGCTGCGGCATGAGCATGGGCGGGGGCCGCATGGGCGGGGGCCGCATGGGCGGAGGCCCCATGGCCGGGCGTGTGGCGCCCGTGGAGCGGACCAAGGATTTCTCAGGGACCCTGCGGCGGCTGCTTGGCCGGCTGCGCCCCGAGCGGGTCAAGCTGGTGATCTCGCTGGTGCTGGGCGCGGTCTCGGTCGCGTTCATGGTCACCGGCCCCAAGATCCTCGGCAACGCGACCAACGTCTTGTTCAACGGCGTGGTCAGTAGCCACTTGCCAGCCGGGGTCACACAGCAGCAGGCCGAAGCGATGTTGCGCCTGCACGGCCAGAGCCAGATCGCCGACATGATCTCTGGGATGAGCCTCACCCCAGGGGCGGGAGTCGACCTCAACCAGCTCGGCCGGGTCCTCGCCTTGGCAGCAGCGGTCTACCTGCTCGGCGCAGCCTTCAACTTCGGCCAGGGCTACCTCCTGGCCGGTGTCACCCAACGCATCATGTACGGACTGCGCGCCCAGATCGAGCAGAAGCTGGCCAGGTTGCCATTGCGGTACTTCGACAGCCACCCGCACGGCGACATCCTGAGCAGGGTCAGCAACGACATCGACAACCTCACCACCACCTTGCAACAGGGCCTGAGCCAGCTGCT
>PMJN01000350.1 GCA_003157445.1 Micrococcales bacterium | reverse complement strand
CCGGGTCGTCGACCTGACCTACAGCCGCTCAACGCTCGGGCATCTGCTGGGCTATGGAACGTTGGAAAGAGAAAGCCAGAACCGCCCCCACAACCTGCACAAGATCAAGTGGGTAAGAAACCCCAACAGCACGTATCTGACCATCTGCGCCGCAATCTTCAGTCTCCAGGACCGCATGTTCGGGATGGACGAGGACGAGCACGGCCACCGGCTGGAAGACGGGGGCCCACCACCACACGCCCCCGGTCTGGTTATCACTCCCGGAAAAGGCCCGAGTCCCAGCGACTCCAGAGACCGATCAGGCCAAAGCGAGGACCCACCGGGGATACAGATCCACTACGGCGTTTCGCGCCATGGCGCCCGGGACCCGTGGCGACAAAGCGCGGACCTACGCGAGTCCTCCGTCCGCGACGCGGACACCGGGCCCATCCCCTACCGGCGCAGCGCCACGGATGAGAGCGGCTGGCTGTCCACCAACGACGACAAGGACAGCGACCAGGCCCCTGACCAGGATCATCACCGCTGAGGGCAACAACCGGCAGTTGCCCTGTACGGAGCAGACACCAGCAACTTCTGATCCGCCATCGGGACCGCCCACCGCCGGCAACCAGGCACTTCCGTCGCTCGCGAATCAGAGTCCAAGCGAGCGAGGGAACATGGGTCACCCGCGAGACTGTATGGGAACAATCCCCTTCTGGCGCCAGGAATCCGAGTGACACACTCCAGGCAACTAGAGAGCCTTGAGGATGTCCTCGACTCTCTCCTTGGCGTCGCCGAAGAGCATGGCGCTGTTCTCCTTGAAGAAGAGAGGGTTCTGCACACCGGCATACCCGGTGGCCATGGAACGCTTGAAGATGATGACCTCCTTCGCGTGCCACACCTCAATCACCGGCATTCCGGCAATCGGGCTGTTCGGATCATCTTCGGCGCTCGGGTTCACGGTGTCGTTGGCGCCGATGACAAGCACGACGTCGGTGTTGGCCAGGTCGTCGTTGATCTCGTCCATCTCCAGGACGATGTCGTAGGGCACCTTGGCCTCTGCGAGCAGGACGTTCATGTGGCCCGGCAGTCGGCCTGCGACGGGGTGAATGCCGAACCGGACGTTGATGCCGCGCTTGCGCAGCCGTGCCGTCAGATCGGCCACCGGGTACTGCGCCTGCGCCACGGCCATGCCATAACCAGGGGTGATCACCACCGACGCGGCGTCCTTGAGTAGCTCAGCGACCTCGGTCGGGTTGGTCTCGCGGAAGTCGCCATAGTCCTTCTCCTCGGTAGACACGGGAGCTCCACCGAATCCGCCGGCGATCACGCTGATAAACGAGCGGCCCATGGCACGGCACATGATGTAGCTCAGGATCGCACCGGAGGACCCGACGAGCGCCCCGACGACGATCAGCAGGTCGTTGTCGAGCATGAAGCCGGCCGCGGCCGCAGCCCACCCGGAGTACGAGTTGAGCATCGAGATGACCACAGGCATGTCGCCGCCGCCGATGGACGCCACGAGGTGCCAGCCCAGCAAGAGGGCGATCACCGTCATGATCAGCAGCGGCACGATGCTGCCCGAAGCCACGAACCAGACCATCAGCCCGGCCGAGATCAGCAGGGCCGCGAGGTTCATCTTGTGCCGGCCCGGGAGGGTGAGCGGCTTGGACGAGATCCTGGTGCTCAGCTTGAGGAACGCGACGACCGAGCCGGTGAGGGTCACGGCACCGATGAACACGCCGAGGAACACCTCGACCGAGTGAATGTTGGCCAGGGCCCCCTCAAGCCCCTTGTCCGTCAAGAACGAGTTGTAGCCGACGAGCACGGCCGCGGCGCCCACGAGGCTGTGCAGGATCGCGATCAGCTCGGGCATCTCCGTCATCTCGACGCTCTTAGCCCGCCAGAGGCCAATGACCGCGCCGATCGCCATCGCAACGACGATCAGCCCGATGCTGGCCGGGACGCCTAGAGCGCCCTTGGCAGAGGCTGCCTTGAGCGCCACCGCGATAGTCGCGACGATGGCGATGGTCATGCCGGTCACACCGTACGCGTTACCGGTCTTGGCCGTCTCCTGCTTCGAGAGACCGGCCAGGGCCATGATGAACAGCAGGGCGGAGACGATGTATGCCGCCTGGACGATGGTGGTCATCTCGACTCAGCCCTTCCGGAACATCGTGAGCATGCGCTGGGTCACGGTGAAACCACCGAAGACGTTGATGCTGGCAATCGCCAGGGCAACGAAGGACACGACCGTGACGACGCCGCCGTGCCCGATCTGACTGAGCGCGCCGACCAGAATGATGCCGGAGATGGCGTTCGTCTCTGACATCAGCGGGGTGTGCAGGGCGTGGGTGACGTTGAAGATGACGTAGTAGCCGACGACACAGGCAAGCGCAAAGACCGTGAAGTGGCCGAGGAAGGCGGCGGGCGACACTCTCGCCAGCGCGAGGAACAGCACCGCGGCGACGGCCATGTACGCGTATCTCCGTCGCGGGTCCTTCGGTTTGGGCTCAGGCTTCACCGCCACTGGAGCAGCGGCGGCGGCCGGCTGAGCCGACACCTGCACCGGCGGCGGCGGCCAGGTCTTCTCACCGTCACGGACCACNNTTGACGATGTTCGTGCCGAAGAGCTGAGAGGACTGGGTAGGCAGCCGCCCCGGAAGGTCGGTGTAGCCGATGATCCGCACGCCGTTGTCGCTCATAAAGAGCTCGTCGGGCCGGGAAAGCTCGCAGTTGCCGCCGTTGGCCGCTGCCATGTCAACGATGACGCTGCCCGGCTTCATCGTTGCCACCATCGCGGCGCTGATCAGCTTGGGCGCAGGCTTCCCCGGGATCAGCGCTGTGGTGATGATGATGTCCACGTCGCCGGCTTGGGCCGCGTAGAGCTCCTCCGCCCGGCGGTTGAAGTCCTCGGAGGTCTCCTTGGCGTAGCCGTCAGCGCTCGGCGCCTGCTGCTCCACGTCGATCTTCAGAAACTCACCGCCCATCGACTCAACCTGCTCGCCGACCTCTGGTCGGGCATCGAATGCGCGCACGATGGCGCCGAGGCTGTGGGCCGTGCCGATGGCCGCAAGCCCGGCGACCCCGGCTCCGACGACGAGGACCTTTGCCGGCGGGACCTTGCCCGCGGCCGTGATCTGGCCCGTGAAGAGGCTGCCGAACTCATGGGCTGCCTCGATGACTGCGCGATAGCCGGCGATATTGGCCATCGAGCTGAGTACATCGAGGGACTGTGCCCGCGAGATACGCGGGACCGCGTCCATCGCGAGCGCGGTAACGCCTTGGGCACTGAGCTTGTCGAGCAACTCGGGGGCCAGTGCCGGAGCGAGCAGGCTAGCAAGCATCGCGCCTGGTCTTAGCTGCGCGATTTCGGTGTCGGAGGGGGCGTTGATCTTCACGACTACGTCGCTGCCCCAGACCTCACCGGTGGAAGCAGTCGAGGCGCCGGCGGCTTCATAGGCATGATCGGTGAAGCTGGCCAGCGCTCCGGCACCCGACTCCACGTGCACATCGTGGCCCAGGGCAATCAACTGCGCGACGGTCTTGGGCGTAGCGGCAACCCGGGTCTCACCTGGCCGCGTCTCTTTCGGCACACCAATGCGCACAGCAA
>PMJN01000011.1 GCA_003157445.1 Micrococcales bacterium | reverse complement strand
GATCTGGAGCCTGTCGCCAAGGACTTGACTCTTGGCGGTCCTCCCGAGTGGAAGACCCGCCCGACCGGTGTTCCCGGCCTGAAGAAGCTCTACAACCTTGACTTCAAGGCTTTCATGCCCCTGGACACCGGCGGCCCGTTGTCGGTCCAGGCACTCAAGAACGGTCAGGTTGACGCCGTTGACATCTTTACCACTGACCCGTCCATCGCCGCCAACGGTTTCGTCATCCTGAACGACCCAAAGAGCTTGTTCGCGGCGCAGAACGTCGTGCCGTTGATCACCAAGTCCAAGCTCACCCCCACGATCTCGACCACGCTGAACGCGATCTCGGTCAAGCTCGACACTGCGACTCTGGGCGAGCTGGTCAAGGAGGTTGTGGTCGACAAGAAGGATGCCTCCGTGGTCGCCAAGGAGTTCCTCGCCAAGAACGGGCTCGGCTGAGGTTCGCACGCTAAGAGAAGGGCCCGGACGGGTGCGTTCGGGCCCTTCTAACCGAGTTTGCCCAGTCTTCTAAACGAGTTTGCCCAGTGGCGCGTTCTACCATCCTGAGGGTGGGGGTGCGAGGCGCACCGACCCTGGGTTTGGCAGCTGAGTTGGTGTGCCGCCCCTGGCGAGCTTGGCGCTCGAAGAGCTAGGGGGTGCGGCGCACGGCGGCCAGAAGCATCTGTGCCACGTCTACGACCTCGACATCCTCGTGGGCACTGGTTGCTGCCTTTTTCTCGGTGAGTCCGTCGGCGAGCATGACGTTGCAGAAGGGGCAGCCGACCGCGATACGACTTGCACCGGTGGCAAGGGCCTCTTCGGTGCGGTTGTTGTTCACGCGAGTGCCGAGCTTCTCCTCCATCCACATCTGCGCGCCGCCCGCGCCACAGCAGAACGACTTGTTGCCCGATCGTGGCATCTCGCGTAGCTCGACACCGGGCAGGGCGCCCAGTAGCTCGCGCGGCGGGGCGTAGACGCCGTTGTGGCGCCCGAGGTAGCAGGGATCGTGGTAGGTGACGGTCTCTGCGGTCGAGGCCACGTTCGACGTGTCGGCCTGGTCCGGGCGGGAAACCGGGATCAGCTTCTTGTCACGCACGAGCCGGTTTAGCAGCTGGGTGTGATGTATGACCTCGTACTGGCCTCCGACCTGTGGGTACTCGTTCTTGATCGTGTTGNNGGGTCGCCGGTGCAGGTCTCGCCGTTGCCGAGGATGGCGAAGGTCACGCCGGCAGTGTTGAGCAGCTCGGCAACGGCCCGGGTGGTCTTCTTGGCCTTGTCCTCGTAGGCGCCGGCGCAACCTACCCAGAACAGGTAGTCGACCTCGGTGGCGTCGCCCACGTCCTCGCCAAGGATCTTGATCTCGAACGGCAGGTCCTTGGCCCAGTCAAGGCGGGCGCGGGCGGACATTCCCCAGGGGTTCTGGTTGTTCTCCAGGTTCTTGAACAGACCGCCGAGCTCTGCCGGGAAAGCCGACGCGATCAGGACCTGGTATCGGCGCATGTCGATGAAGTGGTCGATGTGCTCGATGTCGACCGGGCACTGCTCGACGCACGCGCCACAGGTCGTGCACGACCACAGGGCGTCCTGGTCGATGATCGGCAACTCCGGGCCGGTGGTGCGGTGTCCGTCGAAGGTGTAGCCGTCCTGCGCGGCGTGCTCGCTGCCCTCACGGTCCCCGATGAAGGGACGCTGGACCTGCTCGCGCACCTCTGCGCTCACGCTCGCCAGAGCATCTTCGTGCAGCTCGCCCAGGCCGGGGTGCTCTCCCTTTGCAGCCAGCAGGTAAGGGGCCTGGGCGAACATCGTGTCGCGCAGGTTCATGATCATCAGCTTCGGGCTCAGCGGCTTGCCGGTGTTCCACGCAGGGCACTGGTCCTGGCAACGACCGCACTCGGTGCAGGCCATCAGGTCGACGTAGCCCTTCCAGGTGAACTCCGCGATGTGCCCCTTGCCGAACTGGGCGTCGTCGGGCGGGTCCTCGAAGTTGACCGGCTTGCCGTCGTGGTAGATGGGCAGCAGCGGACCCAGGGCGTTGGGCCGGCGCGAGGTGTAGACGTTGACCGGCGCGGCGCCGATGTGCAGGTGCTTGGAGTTCAGCACGATCACCAGGAACAGCAGCACCACCGCGATCTGAGCCCAGATGCCGATGGTCTCCAGCCACAGGTTCGGTGTCGCGCCCAACGGGGCCAAGAGTGATCCGACCCATTCGGAGGCGAACGCGCCGCTGGCGAAGGGGAACGCGCCGGTGTTGACCTGCGCCCCGCGGTACCAGAACAGCGTGAAGACCACCAGGAAGATCATGAACAGGATCAGCCAGGCGCCACGGGTGTGCGAGCCGAAGAACCGGGACTGCCGGCCCTGCTTCTCGGGGTTGTGGGTGACCCGGATGATCGCGAAGATCACGATCCCGACCACCACCAGCACCGCGAACAGGTCCTCGAGAAAGCCCACCACCGGCCAGGTGCCCACCAGCGGGATGTGGAAGTCAGCCACGAACAGTGCCCCGTAGGTCTCCAGGATCGTCAAG
>PMJN01000038.1 GCA_003157445.1 Micrococcales bacterium | reverse complement strand
GCTCGGTGCGGGAGTCAGCGACGCCGGCCTGATCGTAAATATCGACGTGTCCAAAAGGCACCTGAGCGAGGCGCTCGACCTGCTCAGCCAGGCCGTGCGAGAGCCCGCATTCCCGGCCAACGAGGTGTCGCGCCACGTGAAGTCCCGACTGGCCGAGATCGACCAGGAGCGAGCCGTACCCGCTCAGCGTGCGGCGATCGAGTTCATCGCCACATACTTCGACCCCGACGAGCGGGCATCACGTCCGACATCGGGCACCAAGGCGACGGTCTCGGCGATCACACCACAGGATCTTGTCGCCTTCCACCGAGCCAACGTGGTGCCGGCAGGTTCCACGCTGGCCATCGCCGGGGACCTGAGCGACCTGGACGTCGCCTCCGAGATCGAGCAGGCGCTGGGGATCTGGGCAGGAGTGGTGGGCGAGGTGGTCCAGCCACGCGAGGCCGCCCGTGCCGGCGATGCCGATCGCGTGGTGTTCCTGGACCGTCCCGGCTCGGTCCAGACCGAGTTCTATGTCGGCTGCCCCGGACCAGACCACGGCGTCGACGGTGGATGGGCGCCCTACCAGGTGCTTGGTTTTGTCGTCGGAGGATCGCCAAGCGCCCGGGTCGACGCGGTCCTGCGCGAGGACAAGGGGTACACCTACGGGATCCGGTCGGGCTTTCGGCCGCGCCAACGTGGCGGCATGTTCCTGACCAGTGGTTCGGTGCGCGCGGACTCCACCGTCGAGGCGCTGGGGCTTCTGCTCGACATCCTGGACACCGCTCGCGAGGGGTTCACGGCCGAGGAGACCCAAGCCGGTGTCGACTTCATCAGCAGGACAGCGCCGGGTCGCTATGCCACCGCCGACACCGTTGCGGAAGAGGCGGCCGGGCTTGCTCTGGAGGGCCTGACCACCGAGTTCACCACGGAAAACCTGCGTGCGCTCCTGCAGGTCGACGCTGCCAGACTGGATGCTGCCTACCGTGGCTATGTCACTGGCCAGTGGACGGTGGTCATCGTCGGAGATGCCAGCCTGTACGCCGAGGGTGTGCGGGGCCTGGGCCGTGGCGAGGTCACAGTCCTGCCTGCGTAACCTACAGGGCCGTTGACCTGCACTCATGGTGCCGTCAAGGATGCGGGCCCGGTGACAGGTCGCTTCCCGCGTGGACAACAAGGTGATGAGGCTGCCACTTCCTGAAGGATTCGGCCCTTTGGCGCCAGGCGCAGTCCAGGGGGGAGGAACGATGAATACGTCCTGCGATACGAATCGCCAGATGACATCGATGAGGCAAAACGCGTGCTCACTTCCCGGCTCATCGCGCTCGGTGGAGCACGTTCCAAGAAAAGGGAAGCCTGTTGCTAACTGGTCCACTGGCCGATCGGCAAGGCGCCTTGGCCGTGTTCACAACCCACGAGGCAGCGAAGGAGTTCGCCACCACGGACCCCTTCGTCCTGCAGGAGCTGGTGGCCCGATGGACAATAACTCCTTGGAATGAAGCCCTGCTCGACCCGCTCTGAGAACGGGGCCATGACTGGGCTTAACAGGCCGTTCACCCCGGCCACCGAATGCTCACAGACGCAGCCGAGCAGACGCCCACTTCCCCGCCTCGGCGTCCTGTTTGGCTCTATCAGGTACATGATCGCGTGCCGACCCTTGGATACATAGCTGGGTCTTGGGGCTAGTTATGGGGCCGTTGGGTGGAGTTTCGAGCGAGAGTCCAACCTCGCTGAATCAAAGAATGTCGGAACAGACTGTGAACCGATTGCGTAACGACCGATTGGTGGATTCCAGTAGTAATACTCATCATATGCTGCTGCCATCGTGGCGTCAGGAGCGACGAAGACGCCATTTATAGGCATGATATCCCAGTAGCCACGGAACTGTTCGAATTGACTAGCACCGTTCGGAACCAATCCGGCGTTCGTCATGGTTCTCAATGCCTGACCAAGCGCAATGTGATCGGGATGTTCATCCAACCAGCTCATCGTCCTGTAGGAACCGTTCGGGAACAAGGACACATACTTGCTGATGACTGTGGTGGCTTGAGCCTGGGTTAACGTACCGTCCTTGTAGTTCTCGTAGAAGATCTGGGCGCCGGGGGCCAGATGCTGGATAGCGGCAAATTGCTCAGCATTGCGGGCGATGACGAACTCGGGGACAGTCAGGCAGACACCTTTGTTAGTGCACATGGCATTTCTGGATTGAGAAGCAGAACCGTCAGTCACGAGGACGATCACTACCTGCCCGCCCGCGACAAAATTCGCACGGATGTCTGCTGCCATCGTGAGCGTCTCATCGTCCTGATGAGGGACAAAGAAGACAACTGCTCCTGAAGTCACTTTTATTACCTTTCATGCTACGAGTCTGGAGACGTCTGGCTAACTTGATGGTGACTGCAACGACGGCGAGAACCTATGCGAGCCAATAGAGCCAATAAGACCGGGTGACCAGCCCTATTATCAGCACATTCAGCTCCCACATCAATCCTTTGCTGTGCTTGTCTGTCAGCCAACCCCTGAAGACAGCGTGCCAGTGAGCGCACAGTTTCTCGTGACTGGAAGACTGGCACGAATCCTGTTCGGCGCCGTACATGATCTGCCAACTCGTCGCCACAAGCGATTCAAGGCACAGGGGACGTGCGCAGTGCGACGATGCGCGCCTGTTCAGTCCAGGGCCGAACCCAGATTGGATCCCATCCTTGCGCGCGGTCTCCTGTTCTGCCAGTAGGAAACCCGGCTGGCGCCGGCGTGTGAAGATCTGCCTTCCCACGGATGAGGCGTACCCGGCCTCGGCCGGCTTGCCTGAAGTAGTGAGTCCACATGGGGCTTGGGCCCTGGCGATCATTGCCTTCGCCGTGCTCTACCAGCAGATCGAGACCTGCTACTTCACCTCATGGGTCAGCAAGAAGACCATAGACGTCAACCCGGCGATCGCCCTGGCCGCGGTCTTCGTCGGCGGGGCCATCTGGGGCCCTTAGGGCGCGCTGATCGGCATCCCGCTTGCCGCGGCGGGGTTGGCGATCCTGGAAACGTACAACGCTTGGCCCTGGCGCGGGTCCAAAGCCGGCCTCTGGAATCGGCGAAGGAAGGAGCTCCCCAGATGGCTACCTGGAACTTGGCAGCGATGGGCCAGACGGACTTGGCAGCGATGGGCCAGACGGCCGTGACCGGCTGGAGTGCCAAGGCCGCCAGCTCATTGCCCGTTCGGTTGCACGTTGGAACGGGTGGTCCGGGCCCAAGAACTCTGCCACCAGAATCACTGTGACCGCCCCGCCGGCATCGCTTCAGTTGCCGAGGCGGGACAGCACTTCGTCGTGCAGGACGCCGTTGGTTGCAACGGCGTTCCCGCCCCAGGGACCGGGCACCCCGGCCAGTGAGGTGAATCGGCCACCGGCTTCGGTGACGATAGGCACCAGAGCTGCCATGTCGTAGACCTGCAGGTCCGGCTCGACGGCGATGTCGCCAGCGCCTTCGGCGCCGAGCATGTAGGACCAGAAGTCGCCATAGGCCCGGGTTCGCCAGCAGTCATCGACAAGGTTCAGGAAGGGTTCGTAGCGGTCGT
>PMJN01000456.1 GCA_003157445.1 Micrococcales bacterium | reverse complement strand
ATACCAGGTCGAGGGCGCCCGGCGCTTTGGCACCTTGAACTTCGGAGGGAGCGCGGCAACGGTGGTGTGCACCGTCGTGGAAGCCGGGTAGATCTGCCACATTCACCCACTTGTGTTGGGCATCCTGAGCTACGCCCTGCGAGCACTGCGAGGCCCACCCTTACACATCAGTTTGCTGGTCTCGTTCGTGTCTGTGTAGCTGTGCGGCGAGCTGGTATGCCAGGCGCTCCTTAAGACTCCCCGCGCGAGAGGACGACCGCGGAAGCCAAGCCTGGTTGCGTGCTGGACGGCCAGATGTCCCCGGCCGCCCAGCCCGTGGATGGCGATCAAATCACCGCCCGCCAGGTGAGCTTTCCGTTGTGTGCCAGTGACTACGCATGCCAGGACCTACGAAGCAGGTCTCGGCAATGACACCCGGACGCTCAGAAATGCCTTTGGGCGAGTTGAGCTGGAAGAATCGATAACGTTCGACCGATCGATTGATGGCATCAAGAACCACCCACGGCGTTACTGCGCTACCTCCGACCACCACTCGCGGAACGCCGTCCCTGGCACTCAAGTGACGCTGAAGCTGGTCGAGGCTCACCGTCTTCACGACGTCATTGTGACTAAGCCATTCCGGACCAGCAAACAGGGCCAACCTGAGTCCCCCTGCAATCGAGTAGCAGAAGAACCCCCGAGCGACCTCGGTTGTTGTCGCAGTCCAGGGGTGACCGATCACGCTTCGGCATTGGCTTCTGATCCTCATGACCGCCGACGATGGCGTGCTGTTATCTTCGTGCGAATGGTGAGTGGGGTCATCGCGCCCTGGGCCCATGCGGGGTTCTGCCCAGATTTGCCGTCGCCTTCTCCAAGGAGAGCTAATCGATGATCCACCATGACTGGACCTACGCCGAGGTTCGAGAGATTCTCGACCGTCCGTTTCATGACCTGCTGGCCGACGCGCATCGCGTCCACAACGACCGCTTCGACCCCAACGAGATCGAGGGCGCGTCGCTCGTGTCGATCAAGACCGGCGGCTGCTCGGAGGACTGCGCCTACTGCCCGCAGTCGGCGCGATACCAGACCGGCCTGGAAACTCGGGCTTTGCTCAGCACCGAGGAGATCGTTGCCGCAGCCCGCGACGCGAAGGCGGTTGGCGCTACCCGGTTCTGCATGGGCGCCGCCTGGCGCTCACCTACCGACAAGCAGGTCGACGCGGTGGCAGCCGCCGTACGCGAGGTCGCGGCACTTGAGCTGCAGACCTGCGCGACGCTCGGCATGCTCACGCCGGCGCAGGCCGCGGCGCTGGCCACCGCCGGTCTCGACTACTACAACCACAACCTGGACACATCACCTGAGTTCTACGGTGAGGTCATTACCACCCGCACGTATGACGACCGGCTGGCCACCCTCGCAAACGTCCGGGCGGCCGGGGTAAGTCTCTGCTGCGGCGGGATCGTGGGGATGGGCGAGAGCCGCAAGGATAGGGCCGGCCTCCTGCGCCAGCTGGCCACGATGGACCCGCATCCCGAGAGCGTGCCGATCAACCTGCTCGTGCAGGTGCCGGGCACGCCGCTGGAGGATATGGAGCCGCTCGACGGACTCGAGCTTGTCCGCACAGTCGCGGCGGCGCGCCTGTTGATGCCGCATTCGGTAGTGCGCCTCTCGGCCGGCCGGGAGTCGATGAGCGACGAGCTCCAGACGTTGTGCCTGCACGCAGGAGCAAACAGCATCTTCCTGGGCGAGAAGCTCCTCACAACGCCAAACGCGGGCCCGAACCACGACCAACAACTCCTCGAAAAGCTCGGTGTGCGCCTGACTCGCGAGCCGGTCCTGCACCGATGAACCGGATCGAGCACGGAAAGATCTCGGGCTCGTAGTCGCCACGCTGCCGCAACATACGATGACCGACGATGAGCAGCTCACCGATCTGATCGCCTTTGATCGCGAACACCTCTGGCACCCGTACTCGTCCGCACTGACGCCCTCGAGTCCGTACCTCGTGGAGTCCGCGTCCGGGGTCCGCCTGCGACTACGCCGCCACAACGGACAGGTCATCAGCGTCATTGATGCAATGTCGTCCTGGTGGTGCGCCGTGCACGGCTACGCGGTGCCGTCGCTGGACCGGGCCGCCCGCGACCAGCTCGGGCGGATGAGTCACGTCATGTTCGGCGGGCTGACCCACGAACCGGCAATCGTGTTGGGGCGCAAACTGATCGAGCTGGCGCCGCGACTGAACGGCCAGGACGAGTCGCCGCTGCAGCACGTGTTCCTGGCCGACTCAGGGTCGGTCTCGGTGGAGGTAGCCCTGAAGATGGCATGGCAGTTCCATGTCAACGCAGGACGACCACGACCGAAGATATTCACGATCCGCGGCGGCTACCACGGCGACACCTTCGCACCCATGAGCATCTGCGACCCGGTCGGCGGCATGCACTCCTTGTTCACCGGCGTCCTTCCCGAGCAGATCTTCGCCCCGCGTCCACCTGCCGGGATCACCGTCTCGGCTGACGATCCGGCAATGGTTGCCTGGGAGCAGCAAACGCGAGCGTTGTACGCAGTTCACGCCTCCGAGGTAGCCGCAGTCGTGACCGAGCCGGTGCTCCAGGGCGCCGGTGGAATGCACATCTACAGCCCGTATGTCGTGCAGGTGCTCGCCTCCCTGGCGCGCGAGGATGGGGCCCTGCTGATCCTGGACGAGATCGCGACGGGCTTCGGGCGGACCGGAACGCTGTGGGCGGCCGACAGGTGCGGCCTCGTGCCCGACATCCTCACGGTGGGCAAGGCGCTGACCGGCGGCTACCTGACCCTGGCCGCGACACTCTGCACTCGGGAGGTGGCGCAGGGGGTGAGTGGTTCTCGGTCCGGCGGGCTGATGCACGGGCCCACNNCATCGAGTCGGAGCTAAGCACCGGTCTTGAACCAGCCCTCGACCTCGACTGTGTCAAGGAAGTGCGCACCCTCGGAGCCGTGGGCGTCATCCAGCTCACCGGCCCCGCCGACGTAGAGGCGATCGGCGCAGCGGCCATCGAACGCGGGGTGTGGGTGCGACCGTTCCGCGATCTCGTCTACACGATGCCGCCATACGTCAGCACAACAGAAGACATCGCCACCATCACCTCCGCCTTGGTCGGCTCCGTCGCCGAGGTCCATGGCACGACCGGAAAGCTGTCCGGTGCCGGACCCGGGTGACGCACCCGGACACGGCTTGCGGCACCCTTGCCCCGTGAGCTGGTTCCTGGATGACCTCGCAGCAAGGGCGGCCGAGCGCGAACGCGCCGGTCTGACGCGACGCCTGGTTGCCCGTGATGGCGATGGGCTTCTTGACCTGGCCGGCAACGACTACCTCGGGCTCACCACCAACGCAGACGTCATCCTCGGGGCGACGACGGCGGCCCACCGCTACGGCGGTGGCGCCGGCGCGTCACGGCTGGTCACCGGCACCCTGCCGGTCCACGACCAGCTCGAGGGCGCCCTGGCCGAGCTGCTAGAGGCCGGCAGTGCACTGGTGTTCTCCACCGGTTATCACGCCAACCTCGGTGCGGTTACCGCCCTGGCCGGCGCCGACACGTTGATCGTCTCGGACGCCCACATCCATGCCTCGCTCATTGACGCAGCCCGGCTGTCCAGGGCACAAGTCGTGGTCGCCCGTCACAACGACACCGCCGACGTCGAGAGGATCCTGAGCGCACGCAGCCAACCCAGGGCGATGATCGTCGTCGAGTCCATCTACTCGGTCCTGGGTGACGCGGCCCCACTGACTGAGCTTGACGAGATCGCCCGGCGCCACGACGCGATCCTGCTCATTGACGAGGCGCACGGGGTTGGCGTTGCGGGCGACCGCGGACAGGGGCTGACCGCAAGCCTGGGACTCTCCCGGGCCGACCACGTCGTCGTCACCGTCACCTTGTCCAAGTCCCTGGCGGCGCAAGGCGGTGCAGTCCTGGGACATCCCGCGGTTCGCGAGCAGCTGGTGAACACCGCTCGCTCGTTCATCTACGACACCGGGCTGGCTCCCGCCGCCGCCGGAGCAGCGCTAGCCGCGACTGCCGCCCTCAGCGACGACCCTGGCCTGGCGTTCCGCGTCCGGGCCAACGCCGCCATCCTCGCCGAGAGCTGCGGTGTCCAGCCGCCTGCCGGGGCCGTCCTCTCGGTCACGATGCCCGGCCCACGAGAGGCCCTGGCAGCGGTCGCTGTCTGCGCGGAGCACGGCATTCGAATCGGATGTTTTCGTCCACCCTCGACACCTGACGGCATCTCGCGACTGCGCATCACCGCCCATGCGCAGCACACAACCGACGAGATAGCCCGCGCCACGAAGGTTCTCAGCAAGATCGCTGGCCAATGAGCGAGCTCGCTCCGATCATCATCATGACCGGCACCGGAACGGCGATCGGCAAGACGGTGACCACTGCCGCGATCGTCGTGGTGCTTCGCGCCCAGGGCCTGCGACTGGTGGTCGTCAAGCCGACCCAGACCGGGCTGCTACCGGGTGAGCCCGGGGATCTGCACGACGTATGCCGGTTGGCGGGCGATGTCGAGACCTATGAGTTCGTCCGGTTGCCAGACCCGCTCGCTCCGGATGCCGCCGGGCGCCTGGCCGGCGTTGAGCTACTCACCGTCGCCGACCACGCTGCCCGACTAGCCGAGATCGCAGGTCGCGACGACATCGACCTTGTCCTGGTCGAGGGAGCCGGCGGACTGCTCGTGCGGATCGATGCTGACGCTGCCACGATCGCCGACCTGGGTGCCGAACTCAAAGCTGTCGGCGCCAAGGTGGGCTATATCGTGGTCACGGCCGCTGGCCTCGGGACCCTGAACCACAGCGCCCTCACCGCAGAAGCGCTGCGCAGCCGTGGTCTGGACTGTCTCGGCTTCGTCATCGGGTCCTGGCCCGATAACCCGGACCTGGCGACGCGAACCAACCTGCAGGACCTAGCGTCGGTCACCGGCGCCCAGCTCCTTGGCCGCGTCCCTGCCTGCGCGGGGCGGATGGACCCTGCCGCCTTCCAGGCCAACGCTGCGGGCTGGATCACCATCACCTGACCAGGTCGTCGCACGCTACGACCGGCGCTCCGATCGTGCACCATCCTGAGGTTCACCAACTGGTCCCGCGGAACCGCGGCCTGCAGCCGGGACGAGGCCGAAAACGATCAGCTTGGTGGCCATCAGGACCGTGAACAGATCCGGCGCATCATCGACCGCCGTCGTGTGCAGTTCGCCTACCGTGGCCAGCACCGTCGCCCTGCGGCGTGCCTCGGGCAACCGACGCAGCATGACAGCTTTGGAGCTACTAGCGTGGCGGGCCAACACGTCCAGTCGCCAGGGCGGGATATCGGATAGATCCAGTGCACCGGCACCGACACCGACGACCTCCGCTGCCCGGTCCAGTGCCCGCACCATTTCCGGTCCCGACGCCCTGCTCACGGTGCCCGGCGCAGCCGCTCCAACTCCGAGGAACGTGCGCTGTCGGGCACCGTGAGCAGGCCGTCTCGGCGATGTCCCAGCTCGAGGTCGACCTTGGCCGCCACGGCCGTGCGGAGCCGATCAGCGGACTGGGAGCGGACCTCGGCCACCAGACGCTCACCCGGGCAGCAGCACCTGCTCGGCGCGCAGCCACGTGATCGCCTGGTCGAACAGCTCAGTCGGTTGCTCCCAGCGAGTCCACGCCCGAGCAATAAGGAGCTCCCGCAGCCGGCCCTCGCCGCTGGCGAAGTCACAGTGGCCTACCCTGGCGAATCTCGGCGGTGTGCTCCCACTGCGTCGTCAGACGCTCGGCGTACGTCTTCACCACCGACGGGTCGGCTACGCGAAGCGGGCGGCCCAAATGCTTCACTACCAGCCCCGGCACGCCCAGCGGATCGGGCAGAAACGTCCCCAGAAACCGCTCCGTCCCAAGCTGCAGCGCAAACCCCAGCCGGTTGTGCTCGCCACTGCGCGACCCACCAACTGCTGGTCAAGGCCATCGAGGAAGAAGAACCGCTCCAGCGCCGCCCGCGACGGCGCCCCGTCGAACCGGCCATACGCAGCCGCCTGCTCATCACTGAGGAACCCCATCGACATGGCCACCAGAGGCCGCCGTCAAACCTTGGCTTAGCGGAGGATCCTGCACAACTGCATCTCAGACCCCTGTTACAGCTGTGCCCGTATACCGCTGCGAGTCACAGCCCGCGCGAACCGGACTAGTGCGCGCGCAGCCAGTCCAATGTCATCCGAGTTACAGCTCACGGCAGGCTCAGAGCTCTCGGTGCTGGGAGAGGGACGCCGCTATGTCTTGTTCCCAGGACTGCAGGAAGGCCGGGTACTGGGCGGCGAAGGCGTGTAGGCGCGCATTGGCGGCGTCGCTGAGCGTTGTGAGTTCGTAGGTGACGGTCACCTCGCTTTGGCCGTTGACGTCATCGAGAGTGACTGTGACCGTTCCGGCATCGACCTGCGGGGTCACTCGCGCGTAGCGGATGCGACGACCCGAGGTGCTGTCGACGACCACCCATGTGGTGGTCTGTCCATGGGCACGGGTCTCGAAGACGGTTCCCGGTGCCGTGTCATCGACGGCGCCCGCCGGGAAATGTGGCTTCCATTTCGGCACCCAGTCCTGTTCACCGCGAGGGGTGAACAGGCGGAATGCGTGATCCCGAGGGAGGGCGACCATAAGCCGACCGGCGACCCTGCACTGGGCATTGGCGGTGGTCATGGCTTCTCCTCTAGCTTGTGTGCGTCGGCGGCGGTCAGCGACAGGCCGTACACCGCCTTCAACTGATCGATCTTGGCAAGCGTGTCGGGGGTGAACGGAGCCTTGCCTTCGAACGCATGCAGGGCGATGCCTTCGACCAGGTCACCCAGAGATACGTCGAGACACTCGGCGAGACCCTTGAGGACTTTCAGGAGGTTCCGTTCGATTCGCATTCCGGTCTGAACTCTATCGACTGTTACCATGGTGT
>PMJN01000528.1:4617-4741 GCA_003157445.1 Micrococcales bacterium | reverse complement strand
GGTCGCCGGTGGCACCGAGGCCGCCATACATCCCATGCCGATCGCCGGCTTTGCTGCGATGCAAGCACTGTCCACCCGCAACGACGATCCCGAAGCAGCCTCACGCCCCTATGACACCGGCCGC
>PMJN01000528.1:0-4558 GCA_003157445.1 Micrococcales bacterium | reverse complement strand
CGCCTTCGGTGACGACGTCGACCAGATGCCGGTGAGCGCAACCAAGTCGATGACCGGCCACCTGCTCGGTGCCGCCGGGGCGCTCGAGACCATCTTCACCATTCTGGCGGTTCACCACCGGTTGGCCCCAGCCACCATCAACCTGGACAACTTCGACCCCGCAATCTCCCTCGACGTCGTTCACGGTGAGAACCGCAAACTGCCCGAGGGTGACATCGCGGCCCTTAACAACTCCTTCGGCTTTGGTGGTCACAACCTTGCGTTGACGATCCAAAGCGTCTGAGCAGGGCGTCAATACTGGTCCCCGCAGATGACTTGGGCGGTGGCTGCACACGGCGGCTGGTTCTAGCCCACCATGTGCAGCCACCGCACGGTGGCACCCTCACCGGCATGCCGGAAGGGTTCCAGCTCATCGTCCCAGGCCCGGCCCAGCAACCGGTCAAGCTCTTGGGTCAGCAGCCTCGCGTCGCCCTTGCTGACCGAGATCGCCGCGCGCAGGCGATCCTCGTTGACCACCGCGTCACCTCCGGCCGACGTCCAGGTGTGGTGGATGCCCAAGCTGGGGGTATGCGACCAGCGAGAGCCGTCGTTGCCAGGGCTGGGCTCCTCGGTCACCTCATACCTAAGGTTGTCCCAGCCGCGCAGCGCACTGGCAACCTGGCCACCGGTGCCGGCCTCGCCCGCCCAGGACATCTCCGTACGCAATAACTTTGTCCCTCTTGGCTGGCGGGCCCACTCCAGGGCAACTGGCTGGCCGAGCACCGACTCCAATGCCCAGGCAATGTGAGGGCATAGCGCAGCAGGGGTGGAGTGAATGAACACCACACCGCAAGTCATGACACGCGCTATTGATGACAACCGGACCTCCTGTGTATGAGGGACGCCTTCCCCAACGACCTCAACACGGACCGGTTTTGCTGTTCAGCGGCTTTCGCCGTATTCGAGAACATTGTGCATCATTCGTCACAAGAGCACCAGAGTTCGCATTCCCGGCATCTGAAATGACAGGCGAGCAACGAGGCATTCGAGCTGACATCCTCCCGGCCGTGAACGGCCAAGATTCCAACTGCTATGCGACCTTGGGGTGCCATGCATGTTGAGGTTCACGCTTCACAGACCGAGCCAAGACTCTGCGGTCTGCACGTGCTGTCATGCCATGTCCTGCCGCGAGCGCTACCAGACGTGTCCGCGGGAAGGCAAGCAGCGAGGCTGGCCTCCCGGGGGTCGGCCGGCCCGTGACGGCGCGATAGGCTCACCAGTCGCAGCGCAAACAGCGTGGGCGGAGGGGCAGTAGCTCAGCTGGTTAGAGCAGCGGACTCATAATCCGTCGGTCGTCGGTTCAAGTCCGACCTGCCCCACACATCGTTTCCGCTGCTCAGAGGCCTGGGGCAAGACCTCGCAGTACCGTCCCGAAGCACTCCTTTGTGGCACATTTGTGCCACATCCTGAGTGGTAGGTTCTGAATCCGCCGGTCGTCGGTTGAGCCAGACGTGCTCACTTACGTCTGTGCAGGTCAGGCGCCTACATCCGGACTTTTCCCACCCCAGAACAAGGCCTGTGGCACATTTGTGGCACAACTTGAATGGGTAAGGGCGGGTTCGCTAAGTGGGCGGGCTTGATTCATGGCTGAAGAGGTAGTCGTCCCCAAGGCCAAGCCGCGCGTGTTCGCGACAGGCCTGGGTGGCTGCCGCAGGGCCTGCGCTTCGACCCCAGAATTTTCGTGGTTGGCTAAACGTGGCGGTTTGTTGGCGCCTACTACCACTCCTTGCCTACTGCTGCTGCCCATGCGGAGCGCACGGCCTCCAACGCCTCGGCTGCGGTCACCGTGAGCCGGGTCTGCCCGGCAAGCTGTGCCTGCCACTCCGCCGCCGACGGCGCACCCTTGAACATCCACGACCTGGGCGGACTACTTGTCGGTCCACGTGTGGCGAACAGCGCCGCTGACTCGGCAGTCAACGCGCCGACCTTGTCCAGTGCCCACAGGTCGTAAAGGTCACGCGCAGCGCCGCGATCCATCCATGCGGCTGTCTTCCACCCGGCAAACGCCTGCAATGTAGGCACTCGCAGGATGGCAGGTGGTGCGTCGCGATACCGCTGCTCGATCTCGCGAGTCTCTGTCGGCCACGGTTCGTAGCCCGCGCCGCGGAGCAGCTGGATCTTGATCGCGATACCGTCCGGCGTGACCGCGACTGCTGAGTCGACATCAGAGTTCCGCGACCATCCTGGCGACCACGTGATGCGGCCGTGTGTCCGGGCGAGGGCGGCGTCGATGTCCTTGAGGAGTATGTCGGCGAGGTCGTCTCGCTGGTCGACCGCGATCAGGTCGATGTCCTCGCTGAGTCTCTCGTCGAGCAGGTAGGTCCGGCTCAGTGCGGTACCCCCGAAGAAGATCAGCTCTTCACTGTGGCGTCGACTCAGCGCCGCGAGAATGTGCGAGATCGCGTGGTCCCGCCGCACCTGAGCCTCGGCGACGCCAAAGGTCGCCATGACCTCCGCGACGTCATCCGGTTGCAAACCGACGGGCCGCCTCACCTGGCTGCGCGGCGAACCCGAGTCAGGGCCGCCCCCAGACGCTGCTCACCGGCGAGGCGTTCGAGTGTCTCCTCATCGCAACGCGGGAGCAACGCCGCGATGGCCGCGTGCGCCTCCTCCGCGACATGGCCGAGGTTTGGCCGATGCGCGAGATCGAGCACCGTCTGCTCCGCTGTTGTCACCAGACATTGACCGAGGTCAGTGGTCTTCAGCTCTGCATCGAGGACGTCAGTATCTCGTTCGACGAAATGAACCAGGCCGTCTCGGTCGCGCAGCTTCAAATCGCGACGGTCATCGGGCACGGCCACGATCGCCATGCCCAGAGCGCGCGGCACGACATTGTGCAACCGTGCCGCGCTGACGCCCATCAGCACCACTCGCCCCGCCCCGAGCGCCGCCGTGGCAACCCCGGCCGCCGTGGCTTCGATAGTCGGCCTCCAGCCGGTGCCGATCCGATCCTGGGGCACAACAACGTAATAGCCGACGGCCACCTTGTGCAGGAGCCCAAGGCGCTCCAGTCGGACCATCTGTGTTCCGGGGTGTGCGTACACCCCGGCCGCGTCGGCGGGGCGGACCGTGCGCATGGGAGCCTGAGCGAACTCGACCGGGAGGCCGGTCCGCCGTGTCGCTGTCGCTCTCACCTCTACCTCTCGATTCCAGTGCGATCTCTACTCAGCAAGAGTATACATCGCACTCAATCTAACAGATGTCACCGAGCACCTTAAACAACGCCTCTCCTGACTCCCAGAGAAGATTCGTGTTGCTGACGTAGCCGACGTCGATGCAAAGGCCAAGCCACTGCGGCCGCGTGCGTGGCTGAAGGCGAACGAGGCCCCTCACTGAGTTGCGGTTCGCTTGGCTACCCCGTTTCGGCTGTTGCGGCCGGACTCGCCCTAGCTCGTTTGTCACGAGTGACCACATTCGGAGCTGTCTGCTGGACTGCCGTCTCGATGTGCACGTCTTGGACGATTGGCTCTGGGTCATGGACCTCGGGCTCCGCGGTCAGGCTGAGCCGGGCCACAGGCGGGCAGGTTGTCGGCTCCTGCGCATGCCCCCGCACGCGTCATGAACCCAGGCGGGTTGTCAGGATCGCCCACCTGCCGGCGGGTAGTGTTTGCGCAATGTCTGTCACTGACTTTGAGGCGATCGCCACTGCTGTTCGACAGGTTCTCTCGGTGCGCGGCCCGATAGCCGAGGACGACCTGTTGGCCGTGCTGGTCGCGGACGGCATCGACCTCGGGCCCGATCCGCTGGACATGCTCACCGACATCCTCGATGACGACACCGAGCTGGTCATGCCGCTGGCCGACCAGCGGTGGGCCCTGATCCCGGCTTTGCTCGACGGGCGGATCTTCACGCACCGCCTCAGCGCACCGGAGGCCGAGCACGACATGATCGGGTTCGGTCCCGATCTGGCACCGCTGTCGATGCTGACCGAGAGCCCGACCTACCAGCAGCTCACGGACGGCTCGCCGATCGCAGACGTGTCCCCGTTCCTCGACGCCGACATCCTCGCCAAGCGCGGCGTGCCGGAAACGGTCGTCGGTCAGGACGGGGTGTTGCTGTTACCGCCCGGCCGGTTCGCGACGCTGGGCGCCGGGGCCGGCGATCTGGTGGGGTTGCGTGTCACCGCGGCCGGCTTCGAGCTCGCCGCGGTCGCAGAGCCGGCGACGTGCGAGATCGGCCCGGCGCTGGCTGCCGTGCTGGATGCGCATCCCGATCGGCCCGAGATGCTCGACGACGCCGTCTGGACGGCGTGCGCCGCGCACGAGGACCTCTTCCGGAAACCGGTGGCACCGCTGAGTGAGCTGCTCTCGGCTGCCGGCCTGGCCCAGGAGGGTGACTGGGTTGCCCTTGGCAGCTTCGATTTCGGCGCGTGGCGCGTCCGCGGCCGGATCGAGACGATCGCTGCGCGCTACGAGCTGAACGACGACGAGGCGCTGGCCGTGCTGGCAACCGTGCGGCTGTACGAGCAGACGGCCGCGCTGGTCCAGGCCGTGAACAGTGCCCAGCAAGACGGCGATGC
>PMJN01000488.1 GCA_003157445.1 Micrococcales bacterium | reverse complement strand
CACCTCACCGGCCGAAGGTGACTCAAGGCCCGAGATCAATGTCAGGGTCGTCGACTTGCCGCACCCCGTCGGTCCGACCACCGCACAAAACTGTCCGTCCTCCACAGTAAGGCTGATGTCCTTCAGTGCGGTGAAACTGCCACCGTCCGCCGTAGCGAACCTCTTTGTGACGTTATGCAACTCAATGGCCGCCATGGCGATCGCCCTTTCGTCGTTGTGATGAGCGTCACCATAAGAACCCGGGCTGCACCGCGGGAAGTCTTGTGAACCTTGGGCCCGATAGTCGCGATAGAAGTGGTTTTGTGCATTTTTCTCAGGCATCCTGGGGCATGCGTATGCACAGCACCACGCTCGCCTCGCGAATCCTCTTCGCCGTGCTGGGGATCGTCGTCGCCACGATGGCAATGGGGCTCGGCCTCTATTCCTCCCTCGCCCGTTCAACGGCCGACGCCAATGCCACAGAGCGCGCGTCCAACATCGCCGCTGCTGTTGGCGACATGCCAGCTGTGGCGTCGGCTCTTGCTGCCGGGGACCCCCAAGACACCATCCGCACAATCGCGGACAAGATCGTCAAAGACACGGGAGCCGCCTACGTCGTGGTGATCGGTGCTAATGGGCTGCGGTACTCCCATCCCAACCCGTCGCTCATCGGCCAGAGAGTCCAGGAGCCGGTCGTGGCCCTGGACGGCCACATCCACACGGGTGTGAACAACGGCAGTCTCGGCCGGTCGGCGAACGCGCGCGCGCCCATCCGCGACAGCAGTGGCAAGCCCGTCGGCGAGGCCTCAGTCGGGATCCTCGCGACCAAGGTCACGGCCCAGCTGCAGCAGGGGCTCTGGGCCGCGATCCTGTACAGCCTGCTCGCCCTTGCGGTCGGCGTCGTGGCGTCGCTGATCCTGGCTCGGGTGATCAAACGCGCCACGTTCGGCCTGGAACCGGCAGAGATTGTGGCGTTGGTGCAGGAGCGTGAGGCGATGCTGCACGGCATCCGCGAGGGCGTCATCGGTTTCGACCCGCAGGACCGCATGAACGTCATCAACGACGAGGCACGCCGACTGCTCGCCCTGACCGGAGCGAGCATCGGCCAACATTTGGACGAGCTGCTGCCGCCGGGTCGGCTGCACGACATCCTCTCGGGCGCTGTGAGGGATGCGGACGCCGTTGCCGTCACAGACGAGAATCTGCTCGTGGTCAACCGGATGCCTGTCACCGTTTCGGGCCGCAACGCCGGGTGGGTGGTGACCATCCGTGACCGCACCGAGATGGAGGCATTGTTACGACAGCTGGACTCTGTTGAGAGCATCACGACCGCGTTGCGCGCCCAGGAGCACGAGTTCTCCAACCGGTTGCACGCATTGTCAGTGCTGCTCGAGCTCGGTGAGATCGATGAGGCAACTTCCTATGCCGGTCAGCTGACGACCCAGGCCACCCTCGTGGCCGACGATGTGCGAGCCCGGATCGGCCCACCGGTCGTGACGGCCCTCCTTCTCGCGAAGATGACCGTTGCTGCAGAGCGGGGCATCGAGGTGAAGCTGCATCCTGACAGCCGGATGCACACCGGTGCGCGCGATCACACCGCACTGCTGAGCGTTCTTGGCAACCTGGTCGACAATGCCGTGGACGCCCTGAGCACGGACCCAGGTGAACGCCACCCTCGGCAGGTGGTCGTGCAGCTCGTAGAGACAGAGCACAAGGTGAACCTCTCGGTCTGGGACAATGGACCAGGCATACCCCACGACCGGCTAGAGCAAGTCTTCGTGGACGGCTACTCGACGAAGGCACCACGCGGCGGACTTAGACGCGGCGTAGGTCTGGCACTGGTCCATCGATTGGTTACTCGGGCCGGGGGGTCGATAGTCGTGACATCGCAGGAGGGCGCACGGTTCGACGTGCGGCTCCCGTTGGACCGGTTGGAGGAGTTGTCATGATCCGCACTCTCGTTGTCGACGACGACTATCACGTAGCGCACGTGCACGCACTGAGCGTTGGACGGGTCCCCGGATTCTCCGTTGTCGGCGAGGCGCATTCGGCTGAAGAGGCCCGTCAACTCATCACTGAGATGCGGCCTGACCTCCTGTTGCTGGACATGTACCTGCCTGACTACAACGGGCTGGACCTGGTTCGGCGTCTCACCAGCGAGTCAGCCAAGTCCGATGAAGGCGGCTATGTCCCGGACTTCCTGCTGGTAACGGCCGCTCGGGACATCGAGTCCGTGCGCTCTGCGATGCAGCTAGGCGCCATCTACTACCTGGTCAAGCCCTTCACGTTCGCGGCACTGCGAGACCAGCTCGAGGGCTACCGGCAATGGCTCCAACGACTGGAACGCTCCCCCGAGGCAGATCAGGCCACGGTGGACGCGTTGTACAGCCTTTTGCGGTCCCCAGCTGTCACCTCTGTCACCCGTCGCAACCTGCCGCCCACGATGGCGCGCGTGCTCGACATCGTGCAGTCATCAGCAACGCCTTTGGGAGCCGCCGAGGTTGCCGCTCGTCTCGGGGTGAGCCGCCCAACGGCGCAACGCTACCTCGCCATCTTGGTCCAGAAGCAAGCCATCGATCTCGACCTTGCGTATGGCGCCACCGGACGACCCGAGCACCACTACCTGGCGCGCGCTCGTTGACCCCTGCCAGCCGACTATCTCGGACGGTCGCCTCGCCCGCGGCCCTGGTTGCCCGCCCATCTGGTTGCCCAGGACCTGCCGTCCACTTCGCGAGCTTGACTCCCACACCCAGGAAACCAACAGCCGACAGCGCGCCCCATGTGACCCTCTGCGACCAAGGTGCGTGGCGTGCGTGGGACGCGCCCGACTCCCCCTGACCAGCNNGCGGCACCATCGAGGATGGCCGGCGCGCGGTCGTATCAATTCCACTTGACAAGTTCGCAATGGCAAGGGTGTTCACCCATGGAAGATCCGATTACGGGTGTTCAGCACTGCACCAGGGAGGGGCTTCGGTTAGGGTCGAAGCACTTTGGCATCACCGACCGGCGACGTCGCCGATTCGAACAGGGGACGGCGGCATGCACCGAGGTTTGAGCTCGCTCAGAGGCAACATCGACCAGGTCACAGCGGCTGGGCCGGTAGGTCGTCGGTCGTGGTGGGTTGTGGCCGGGGTGGGGTTGCTCCTCATCTCGTCGTGCACCTCGGGCGGCAAAGGCGCTAACAACGCCAGCCCCTCCCGGACAGGTGCTTCCGGTACGACTTCGACCACAGTGGCTGACACGGCCCCGTGCGCAGGACTCAAGGGCGTGGGTGGCCCAGTGCCGGCTGGTCTGCGCCCTGGCGATCTCGTGGCCGCGGTCGACTTGACGGCGGCGAACACCACCAGTGCGGGATTCCCGACCAAGGCTCGGGTCTGGCGCATGCTGTACGTGTCCACAGGGGTTGACGAGAAAGATCTGCAGCTGATCTGTGGCACGGTCGCGGCTCCGACCGGCGGACCGAGACTGTTCGGCTCCAGCGGCCGGCTGCTCAACTGGACTCACGGCACAGTCGGCGTGGCCCAGAGCTGTCTGCCATCAGGTGACCCAGCAGGCATGTTCTGGGGGAAGATGTCCGGCGGCGGGATCAACGCGATCGCGTGGGGCAGCCTCGCGGGCAAGCATGAGGGTGACCCTGCCGGCGGGCTTCTGCAGTACGCCATGAACCAGGGAATGCTCGTTACGGCGTCGGACTACCAGCCCAACGACACATACCTGGTCGGCAAGATCGAGGCATCCGACGCCCTTGACGCGGCCCGGGCCGGCACCCAGTTGATGACCCAGACGTTCGCCGGCTCGGCGCCGTCGGCCTATGACATGTTCATCTGGGGTCACTCCCAAGGCGGGCAGGCGGCACTATGGGCCGGACAGCTGGCCGAGTCCTACTATGCGGCGACCAGGCCCTCGAAACACACCGCAGGGTTGAATCTGATCGGGGTGGCTGCCCTAGCACCGGCCAGCAACTTCGTCACCCTCACGAACCAGCCAGGGGTCCAAGCCGGCGACGGCCTCGCCGACTGGGAGATGCACCAGAACGTCGGTGCGGACCTGCCCCTGCAGTCACTGCAGATGCAGATCGGACCGGCCTTGTTCTCCTACATCTTCGGGTCGTGGAACCAGCTCTCAAGCGGACCCGCGCCCAGTGCCGGCGCAAAGTTCCCGGCTTTCCCAGCGGCTGCCCCAAAGCTGAACCTCAACGCCATAGTCACGCTCAGCCCCGGGTCTGGGACCGTCCTCACGGTACAACCGCTGTGCCTGACCGGCCCGGGAGCCAAACAGATCCAGGCGGCCGCGGAACCTTACGGCGACGCCAAGACCAACCAGATGCTCGTGGCCCCGGTGTGGAATCTGCCTGCCAACTACAAGTCCGGCCAGTACTTCAAGGGTGGCCTCGACCGAACCTGCGCCACCACCACCGACACCGGTATCGGGAACTGGTGCGCGTGGATGCGTTGGAACATGCCCGGCCCGCTCGGTGTGAACCCGTTCCCGAAAGCGCCGGTGGTCGCGGGTCGACCGGTGCCGCTGCTCATCGCGCAGGGATCCAATGACGACATCATCCACTGCATCGCCCCCAGCGGCACTTCAAACGACACGGTGCCAGGTCCCGCAGACTGCATGTCACGTGCCCTCTACAACTCGCTGGCCTCCGCCGCCTACTGCCCCACAGGCACAAGTCGGGGGCACCTTGAGCTCGATACAGTCCGCAACTTCGACTTGCAGAGCCCGGGCACCCATCTCTCAATCCCCGGAGAGATCTCCGCGAAGGCGATATCGAGGTCGGCGGCCGATCTCGTGTTCACTGGATCGCCGCTGCAACAGTTCATGACAACCGCATTCGATCGCTCGGCCTCTGCGGGCTGCAGCATGCGCGTCTTGAATCCGTAAGAGTGAACCTCCCCGCCCTTACGGGCGGGCTTGTGAATCTGTGGTTGCTTAGACACCAGCGTGCTGTCGCACTCTCGGGACCGTATATCTACGACGGCTGCGTGGCTTCCACGAAGTTCACCAACACGTCCACTGACGGTGGACGTGGCCCGGTTCTGGGCTCTACTCAGGTGACCAGGTAACGACGGCATCGCTCGCAGATATGACCCAAAAGCTTGTCCGGGTCGATGCGCGAAAGATCCGCAGGGTGTACCCGCCGATCGTCTGCTCGCGCCACTGGACTGGCCTCTTTCGTACTGGCCACCTGTGACACCGTCCCGGCCGCAATCGCCGCCCTGGATGAGTCCGTCGTGTGGGCCGCCGCGATGCCCTTGATCTGATCGCCCAGGGGGACATCGATCTGGCTGACGGCCCCATGCGGGCGCATCCAATGGTGCCGCAACCCCGGTTCCTACGATCTTCTGAGCGGTCTCGGTGATCCCGCCGCCTGAGAGCGGGCCCACCCTAAGCCGATCGGTGAGCGGGCGTCCAGCTCGCTCCTCCCCTAATGGCGGGGCGGAACCACCTACGGCCCAGGCCCACTCGGCCCACCTGGCCTTCGTGGACCTTCGTGGACCTTCGTGGACCTCAAGCCGCGGGCTCGCAGAGGTCCCGCCTCATCCCCGGCAGGGCCAGACTCGGATCAGCCGACGAACTGATCCTGCCGCCATGAGCGGAGCGGGCCAGTCAATTCAGTACGCAGCGCCGCCCCCAGATTCGCCCGGGATGGATGAGGTTTCCCAGCTGAGATCCGGATGTACTGGCCGTACGACGGTCCAATCCACTTGTCACCGGAGGCCAAGAATGAACCCACCTGCCAAACGCACTGCCCGCAAGGCTGCGACCACTCCCCGCACGACCACTCCCCGCACGACTGCTTCCCGCGTGACCGCTCAGAAGACCGCCGCGAAGATCGAGCATCCAAGCCGTGAGGAACGTGCCGAGCAGGGGAAGGCTGCTCGACTCCAGGCGCCGCTCGAGGCGCAAGCCGAGTTTGTGACGACTGGCCGCAGTGATCCAATCAAGCTGCTGGAGAGCCAGGCTGCCACGCGGGTGCCAGAGCTTGTCCCTATCCGCTACGGGCGGATGGTCGCCTCAGCGTTCGCGTTCTACCGCGGCGCCGCTCTGGTCATGGCCGCCGATCTGGCCAAGACCCCGAGCTCGGGGTTGGAGGTGCAACTCTGCGGTGACGCACATATGAGTAACTTCGGGATCTATGCCTCCCCTGAGCGGCAGTTAGTCTTCGACGTCAACGATTTCGACGAGACCCACCCTGGACCGTTCGAGTGGGACATCAAAAGGCTGACAGGCAGTCTTGCGGTTGCCGGGCGCGAGAACGGGTTCTCGGCCAAGAAGCGCCGCAAGATCTTGCTGGCTGCCTCCGCCGGGTATCGCGAGGCCATGATCGAGTTCGCCGGTCAAGGGAACCTTGCCGTGTGGTATTCCCACGCGAATATCGAGGAAGTGTTGGCCGGGATCTCAGACCAGCTCGACTCCAAACGCAAGGCAGGCATCCAAAAGCAGCTGGACAAGGCACACAACCGGGACAGCCTGCAGGCACTGGCCAAGCTCACCACAATGGTCGACGGTCACTCGCGCATCCTGAGCCAACCACCGCTGCTCGTCCCGGTCGAGGAGCTATGGGGCCAGGAGCAGGCGCAGGCGGCGTACGAGCAGTTGGGGAACCTGGTCAGGTCCTACCGGCGCACTCTGCAATGGGACCGGCGCCACCTGGTAGAGCAGTTCAAGCTGGTCCAGCTGGCGCGCAAAGTCGTCGGGGTCGGCAGTGTGGGCACCCGTGCGTGGATCCTGCTCTTTGAAGGCATCGACGGCGGCGACCCGCTGTTCCTGCAGGCCAAGGAGGCCCAGGCCTCAGTGCTGTCCGGCTTCGTCAAGACCAGGGGGTACAAGAACCAGGGCGAACGGGTGGTCAACGGCCAGCATCTGATGCAGGCATCCAGCGACATCTTCCTCGGCTGGCAGCGGGTCGAGGGCCCCGACGGGATCGAACGCGACTTCTACCTGCGCCAACTCCGCGACGGCAAGGGATCGGTGGTCGTGGAGGAGATGCTCCCAGACGCCATGCAGTTCTACGCACGGATCTGCGGTCAGGCACTGGCCCGCGCCCACGCCCGGTCCGGGGATCGGGTCGCTATCGCCGCCTACCTCGGTAAGAGCGACCACTTCGACCACGCGATCGCCGACTTCGCCGAGACCTGCGCCGAACAGAACCTGCGCGACCACGCAGAACTGGTACGCGCAGCCGAAACCGGACGCGTCATGGCCGAGACGGGAATCTGACAAACAAGTCCCGCCGCCAGCCAAGGAAACCGCGAATGGAAGGAGGCACAAGTGTGCAGGCCGGCATCGCTGGCGTCTAAGTTCTCCCACCAAGGGTGTCCCTGGCGGGGCCTCTCGACTGAGCGTTGACTGCCGCGGCGCGCTGCCGCCATTTAGCCGCGGGCGAGCGGAGACAGTGCCCCCGGCTGCGTGACCGGTTCGGTGTTCGGTGGCAACTTCGGCCGCCGGACAGAGGTCACCGCAGGGGTCTCGCAGCGGTGCAGGGGGAACCTGTTCGTCGGCGTCCAACCAGAGACTTTGACCCGTCGGTTAGCGGTGGGCTATCAGCGCAGTTGNNATATCTGGAGGCCGAAAGCCAGTCCGTCGCCCGCGAAGTGAAGGTAGAGGAAGTCGCTGCCCTTGGACTCCTCGCGGTGTCTTTGCGTTACAAGAAGCTGAACGTTGTCGTGCTTCAACAGGACCGAATCACTTTTGGCCATTGAACTCGTCGCGCTCAGCGGTGCCCAACGTCTTGAGGTTCTCGATCTCCTTCTTTAGCTCGATCATCTTGAGCTCCCGTCCGACGGTCAGCCGTTGGAACTCTTCGAGCTCGGCCAGCCGCTCGACAACTTCCCTCTGCGCCCGTGTCTGCTCGGTCACGTCGCGGGCCGCGGCGAACACACCAAGCACCTTGCCGGCTGTGTCGCGGTAGACCGAGGCGTTGTACAGGACTTCGGTCAGCGTCTCGTGCCCGTCCCGGTGGCGCAAAGTCAGCGGGTAGTCCAGGGCCATTCCCTCGGTAAACACTCGCTGGTAGATCGCCTCGGCCTTGGCAGGGTCGGTGAAGTAGTCGGAGAAGGAGGTGCCGATGAGCTTCTCGCGGGGGACGCCGGTGAGCGTGACCGTGGCCTGGTTGGCATCGGTGATCTTGCCTTCGGGGCTGATAGCGACAAGGGAGTCCAAACTCGACTCGATCATGGACCGAGCGGCCTCGAAGGCCTGCCTTGCACCGGTCATGTCGCGGACAATCGTGGATGCGCCGATGATCGCGCCGCGCTGGTCGTGGACCGGTGAGACGGTAAGGGAGACCGTGATCGCCGAGCCGTCCTTACGGACACGGGTGGCCTCGAGGCGCTCGCCAGGCTGGCCGGCCCTGATCCTGGCCAGCCTGGCGTGCATCTCGCCGGTTCGCCCCTCGAGGCTGAGGATGTCGATAGACCTGCCGGTGATCTCCTCGGCCGAGTAGCCGAACATCCTCTCGGCGGCCGGATTCCAGCTCGTGATAACACCGTCGAGGGTCTTGCCGACGATGGCATCGTCGGAATGATCGACGATTGCCGCCAGCCGATCCGAGCGGCGGCGACCCTCTTCTGCCTCCTTACGGCCGGTCAGGTCGCGCACCGCCGCGATCACCAACGGGCCATCCTCGGTATCGGTATGGGACNNACTCGGGCACCAGCGCCTCCAGAGGTGCACCGATCAGGTCGTCGCGCTCGTAGCCGAACAACAACTCCGTCTCGCGATTCACAAACCGAATCATGCCTGCGCGGTCCACCCCCACCAGGGCATCAGGCACAGCCTCCAGCAAACCCTCGAACTTAGTCGTCTTCGAAGACATCGCGCCCCCCGCAGCTGTGGCCAGGTAACTCGAAAACCTGACACGTCTTCAGAACTCTGACCGAGACGTTACGCCCGAACCTGACTTCACGACAAGTGAGCGTTTCTCCCGTCCTGGTCAATTCTCCTGCTGCGGATCCGCGGGAAACAGTGAGCATTTCCTTCGCAGTGGGGGATCCCCCACAAGGACTGAACAACAGCCGGCTGTTGCCACAGCTGGCTGAGCGAACCGGTCCATCGCTTCGCACATCGCACACTCGGATAGGTCTGGCTGCCGCCCGTACTCGGCCCGCAGTATCGGTTATCTACATGAGGCACCAAAGCGACTATGCAGAACTATCTGCTGGGTCAACGAGCGGTATTGACTTCGAAAGCGGGGCCCGCGATGCTCGCTACACTCACCAGCGGACTCGACTCGTAGCGCCGAGGTGGTCCCATCACACAGTCAAGCAACATCCATGACGAGAGCGTAATCAGGGGGATCTAGAGATGCCTTGGCAGGCCAGCGTACCGACCTCTGCTGTGGTCGGGCCGGGTGCCATGACCGACCAGATGTGGATGCCCAGCTTGCCACCAACACTGGAACGCGTGCTCGCCTGGCATCCTCAGCCGATTCCCGTGTTGCCGCTGATCTTTCTGGTCCTGTTCTTGGCCTACGGATCGGGCGTCATCGTTCTCCACCACCGCGGCATCCACTGGCCCCTCAACCGCAGCATCTTCTGGCTCGCCGGAGTGGCGTGCGTGCTCATGGTCACGGCCACCGCCGTTGACGGCTACGGCATGGACCTCTTCAGCGTCCACATGATTCAACACATGGTTCTGAACATGCTCGCCCCCGTGTTCCTGGTCCTCGGCGCGCCAGTGACACTGCTGCTATACGCATTGCCCGTCGGGTCCGGGCGACGAGGTCGCATCCGGCGCGGCCTGCTGTGGCTCCTGCACACCCGGGGCCTGGCCATCTTGATGCATCCCGCGGTGACGTTCGTCTTGTTCATCATGAGCCTCTACGGCCTGTACTTCACGCCGGCCTTTGACTACCTGATGGGCACCTGGTGGGGCCACAATCTGATGCTCTTGCTGTTCCTGCTCATCGGGTTCATCTATTTCTGGGGAGTTCTCGGCGTCGACCCGTCCCCACGGACCTCCAGGGGAGGCCATCGCATGTTGTCGGACCCGATGATGTCGGTGCTGGAACTAGCCGTCACCGCCCCGTTCCATGCGTTTTTCGGTGTGGTGGTCATGATGTCCACCACCTTGCTGGTCGGGTTCTACTCCATGCCCGTGCAAGGCTGGCAGGTCTCGCCGCTGGCAGACCAAGTCACCGGCGGCGGGATCGCCTGGAGCTTTATGGAACTGCCCACGCTCTTGGTTCTCATAGCCCTGGTTATGAGATGGCAGAAGTCCGATGAGCGTCGCACCCGGGCCATGGAACGGCGCCAACTGCGTGGGGGCGACACCGAGCTAGTGGCCTACAACGCCTATCTGCAGACTCTGGACCATGCCGACCGGACCCAGCACTGACATGAACCTTTCAACCCGCGGTACTGGCCTGGTTCTGTATGCGTTCTCGCTGTCTGTTGCCCTGCTTAGCGACCCGTGCGGACTCCCGATACCGCTAGCTTCCTGAGACCGCTTCGGGGTGTGGCGTCGCTGCGGCGTCAGACTGCACGGCTCCTGGAGATGATGCGGCGGATCTCGACAGCCGCCTCTGGCTCGGCACGGTCGAGAATTGCGTTGAGCTCGTGCTGCTCGGCGGGGGTGGTGTAACTGGCGAGTTCGCGCTCAAGAGTCTTTCCATGGGCGCGCGACGCGCGACGGGCGCGGAAATCGTCGCGAGCTGCATTCAAAAGCGGGGACAACGAGGTCAGGTGCTCCATTGCGTGTCCTTTCTGAGCGATGAGGTTCATGTGATTCAGTCTCCAGTAGGATCAACCCATGCGTCCAATGACTCGATAACATACTTTCCATGCATTATCGTCATGCATATGGATACGGATGCCGTTCGCTGGTTCCAACAGGTCGCCGACGGTGTGACGGTCACGGAGGTGAGCGAACTCGAACGGGTCACCCAATCAGGGGTCTCACGAGCCCTAGCCCGATTGGAGGCCGAGGTCGGCACGCCGCTACTGCGCCGATCCGGACGAACGCTGCGGATGACTCGCGCGGGCTCGGCGTTCAAGGGTCATGTGGATGCGATGCTGCATCAGCTGGACGATGGGCTCGCGGCCGTGAACCAGCTCATCGAGCCAGAGACCGGCACGGTGGCCCTGGCCTTCGAGCTCTCGCTGGGCACATGGCTGGTGCCTGACCTTGTCAGCAGCTTCCGTACAGATCATCCCCACGTTCAATTCGAGCTCAAGCAGGTACGAGACGAGTTGGTGTCCTC
>PMJN01000381.1 GCA_003157445.1 Micrococcales bacterium | reverse complement strand
AAGCAGAACGCCCGTTCGACCGGCCTCCTCGACCCAAGAACCGGCGGGGTTTGGCTGGCTGAGCAAGCTCTGCTCCGGAGCGCATATCTTCAAACCACAGGGGTTCGGGGGGCCGCGACCCATCCTCAGGCCGTGCATCCTCGGGCCACTCAGGCGATTGGGATGTAGCTTGATGCGTCATCAGGTCTCCCTGAGCTCGATAAGGTCAGTCGAAATCACGATAGTGAAACCTGAAACAACGATAGTGAAGCCTAAAACTACGAGGGTGAAGCAACGCTGGGTTCTGTCTGCCAATTTCCTGGGAGTGGATCCATACCCCCCTGCGGCAAGCGGCTTCAGACGCGGATGGCGGTAGCACCGACAAGGAGGCGCTGCGTGTCTTTGGCCGGCTCGACACCGCGCTATGGTCACACACACCTTCAGCCGGGCGCGGAGCTCCACCCGTCGGTGAAACCACCAAGGAGACAGTAAGTTACGGCCTGCCGAACTGCGGGAGAGAGTGGACACGCCGCGCAGTAGTCCGTGTGCGTCCACGGCAGCAGCGACGCGGCCAACCTCTGGCGATCGCACGACGGATCCCGCCCCAGGGGGTTGGTGGACTGCGTGGCGTTCGGGATTTGGCCATCACAACGGGCCAATGATCAGTTCCGGCGCGGCGCGCTGCTCGGGGATCGGCAGTGCCAGGACTAGCATTGGCGGCGAGGAGAAGGAGGCATGCTATGGCCCTATGGATCGTAATCGTCGTGCTGGTCGTCGTGCTCGTGCTGGCAGTGCTGGCCTACAACGGCCTGGTGCGTCGGCGCAATCGCACCCAGGAGTCATGGTCGCAGATAGACGTAGAGCTAAAGCGACGACACGACCTCATCCCCAACTTGGTCGAGACGGTCAAGGGTTATGCGTCCCATGAGCGGGAGACGTTCGAAGCCGTGACCAACGCTCGGGCGGCTGCCGTCAGCGCCGGCGCTACGGGGGATCCCGCGAACATCGCACCAGCCGAGAACGCCCTGAGTGCCTCACTGCGGTCGTTGTTCGCCGTGGCGGAGAACTATCCGCAACTGCGGGCGGTGGAGAGCTTTGTCCAACTGCAGGAGCAGCTCACCGCGACCGAGGACAAACTAGAGTTCGCGCGGCGCTATTACAACACCAGCGCCCGCGACTACAACATCGCATTGCAGACCTTCCCGCGCAATCTGCTGGCCGAGTCCTTCGGGTTCCATCCGGTCGGTTTCTTCGAGGCCGACGAGAGCGATCGGGCAGTCCCGAAGGTCCAGTTTGGGGACACCACCGCATCCGGCCCGTCCGCAGCCAGTGGCGCCCAGGACGGCCCGCCACAGCCCGGCCACTCTGGCCCTCCAACCGGCTGAGCGTCCCAATCCGGCTGAGCGTCGCTACAGCGACTGCCCCTGCGCGATCCGTTCGAGGTTGGCGATTCGCTCTGCGATGGGCGGGTGTGTGTCGAACAGGTGGTGAAACCAGCTCTCGTGGTGCTGCAGCGGATCGTCGATGCACATCGCGGCTGTTGCGTGGTTGAACTTGGCGAATGGCTTGTCGTTGCTTTCCAGCTTCTTGAGGGCAGAGATCAGTCCGGCCGGGTTGCGGGTGAGGTCGACGCAACTCACATCGGCCAACGACTCGCGACCGCGGGAAAGGGCCAGACGGATCAGCGGGCCGACGACGAACGCCACCACGCTCAGCAGCAGCCCAGTCACGAAGATCAGCGCCACGATCTGCTCGGAGTCCTTGCCCCGCGGACGTGTGTAGAAGGCGCTGCGCCAGATGATGCTGGCCAAGAGACCCGCCATGCCGATCAGCGTGCTGACTATGAGGATCAGACGCACGTCGTAGTTCTTGATGTGGCTCATCTCGTGCCCGATCACGCCCTCGAGCTCCTCGCGGTTCATCATGGCCAGTAGACCCGTTGTCGCGGTGATCGCGGCTTTGTCTGGACTGATGCCAGTGGCGAACGCATTCGGTGACGCGTCATCGATGACGTAGACCTGGGGTTTGGGGAGTCCGTCGCCGATTGCAAGAGCCTCGACGATGTTGTGCAACTGCCGGTACTGGACTGGATCAGCCTCACGGGCACCGGACACCCTCAGGACGAGGCGGGTACCAGCGGTGAGCGTGTATGCGATGCCGACCAGAGCAAGGAGCGCGGCAATCAACGCACCGGTCACGACGTCGCCGGCAACCGCTCTGCTAGCAACGGCGCCGCCTGTGGCATACGTGGCATACCTGGGTGACCAGACGGCCACGACCCACCCCAGTAGTACGCCCAGACCGACCCAGATAACGAAGAACAGCGCAACGTAGAGCACGGCTCGGCGCTTGTTGGCTGCTATCTGTTCATACATCAGACTCGATGTTACGCGGGCGTGCTCGTTCAGCAACGTTCGCCGCACCTCCGACGATGGCCAAGACGACGGCCGCAAGGGCGAGCCGAACAGCTTTCAGGTCCGAGCCCCTGGAATTGCGTGTCACCTACGGGCATAACAAGCACGATCCCGTCGTGGACCCTGTCCAGGTGTGCCTCCCTGTACTTACTGCTGGACCCGATGGCGACACGTATGGCGATCTGTCCACAGCAAACTGCCAGTCAGAACCCAGCGTTGTTTGACCTTCGAGGGATTGAGTGGGTCTTTCTACCCACAAGGATGAATTCGATGACACAACAGCCTCCGCCCCAGTCACCGCCGCCTACAGATACGCCGCAGGACACGGCGACGCTGTGGTACGAGCAGACACAGGCTCGGGCGCAGCACTCGGCACATTCTGCGGTTGACCCACAGACTCCGACTGAGCCGCGCCCCGCCGCGTTGACGCAGCTCGGAGCAAAACCCACTCACTCGGCCAAACCTCGCAGGCTCGCCGAGGCCGGCGCGATCGCCCTGGTCGCCGCAGTCGTGGCCAGCACTGGCACCTATGCCGTGACGCACAACGATGTCACGCTCGGTTCTGTCGCCCAGACTTCAGCCAACGCGACCACCTCTCCGTCACCGATGCCGCAGACCAGCACCTCGGCCCCCAACTGGTCGGCCGTGGCCGCTGCAGTCTCACCCAGCGTGGTGTCCATCACGGTGACCGGCAGCCAGGCCAGCGGACAGGGCTCCGGTGTCATCTTCGACACTCAGGGCCACGTTCTGACCAACAACCACGTCGTGGCAGCCGGCGGGACAGGCTCCCAGATCTCGGTGACCCTGGCCGACAAACGGACCTATGACGCAACTGTCGTGGGCACCGACCCCTCTACGGACCTGGCGGTCATCAAGCTGATGAACGCGCCCATTGATCTCAAGGCCATCACGTTGGGTGACGCCAGCCTCATCAAGGTCGGCGACCAGGTCATGGCCGTTGGCAACCCGCTGGGTCTGGCCGGGACGGTAACTACTGGGATCGTTAGTGCGCTCAACCGGCCGGTGACCACCTCCGACCAGGTCACCGACCCGGGCGCCACACAGTCCGTAGACCCGGTGGTGACCAACGCGATCCAGACCAGTGCCGCGATCAACCCAGGCAACAGTGGCGGCGCGCTGGTCAACGCCAGTGGCCAGCTGATCGGGATCAACTCGGCCATCGCCTCGCTCGGGTCCTCTGGCGGTTCGTCCTCTCAGAGCGGCAGCATCGGGATCGGTTTCGCGATCCCGGTCAACGAGGCCCGGTCGATCGCCAGCCAGCTGATCTCCACCGGCAAGGCCACCCATCCCTACCTCGGGGTCGCCTCCAAAGGCGGCGTTGTCACCTACGGTTCAACCAAGCACGCCGCAGCTGTGCTTGCCAGTGTGGTCAGCGGGACTCCCGCGGATAAGGCAGGGCTGCAGACGGGCGACGCTGTTATCGCCGTGGACGGCAACTCCATCGACGGCTCCCTGTCCCTGGTCGCTCAGGTACGTGAGCACAATGTGGGTGACCAGGTGAACCTGACGGTGGTGCGTGGCGGTCATCGCAAGAACATCGAGGTCACCCTCGTAGCGATGCCGGCCACAGGTCAGTAGCGCCCTGACGGGGAGGCATCGCCGGGGCGCCTCCCGCAGGGCTACTGTGGGCGTTCTGCCAACTCCGCGGATCTGCCAGCGGAGGCAAGGTGCGGCTAGGTCTGTTTGCCTACCGGTGGCCCCCTGACGGCAAACTCACTGGACCCGTTCATGAATCTCCCAAGAAAGTCGGCGATCCTTGCGGGCATGACCGCTACACCGAACTCGAGGTCGGCGTCATCGACGGCCACGAGGTCTGGCGCGCCACCCCGCAGGACTGAC
>PMJN01000514.1:6894-7117 GCA_003157445.1 Micrococcales bacterium | reverse complement strand
TCAGCCAGAGACTCGGCTTCAACCCCAACCCGGTTCGAAGCGGCACCGGCCGCGTTTCGGACCTCGACCAGCTTCGATCTGCTTTAGCCAGCGCCGTCTCGCTGGTCGCTCTGACATCCTTCTCAGCTTGCTGATTCTTCGGCAACGTCGACCACAGATGAAGGCGCAGCACCCTGAACGCTTCGTTTCAAGACGAGAGCTCTCATTCTCAGTGCCACTTACG
>PMJN01000514.1:0-6727 GCA_003157445.1 Micrococcales bacterium | reverse complement strand
AAGCGAGGACGGTGCCGACCACCACCCCAATAATCGCCCAGACGAGGTAGATCTTGACTCCCCTGAGGTTGTTGATTCTCCCCATGTCAGCACCTTCCTGCTCAGGAGCCAGCACACCCACTGGCTCCGATCGAAATCTAGTCGAACTTCTCACCGCACCCACGACTTTAACGGTGCATCGTCCGGGCAGAGGCTTTGCCATTGACGACCGAGAAAACGGACTGGCGCTCTCACTCTGGCTCCTTGGGCTGCAGTTCGCCGCGTCAATGCGGGCACATCCGGACTCACCGAGCTGAGGTTGGTTCCTTTTGGGGACATGGTCTGTCAGGGTCGGTTTTCCATGTGTGGCAGGCCTGCTCTTGCTTCCTGATGAGATGGACTTGACGCTGGAGGCGGCTTCCTGAAGTGAGGTGGCAGCTGGCGGGGTGCCTCACCCAGCACGTCCGAAGAATCAACCGCGTCGCAAATAAGCCGTCTGGCTGCAGGTGAAGGCGGACCCCTCACTGGTGATTATCGTGCGATCTTGCTTGATGACCATGGGGTCCGTGCTCTGGAATCGGGGGTGTCTTTCGTGTAACCTCTGGCGCTCGACGTCGCTCCAGACCCTGCTGACGTTGGCGCTTCCCCCGTGCCACTCCCGAACCTCGGTGGTCCGTGTCCTCACTTTCCGGGACCATCCGAATCGAGCTTCGCCATCCTTCAGCACTCGAGCGATCCGCACGACCTACCCATTGACTTCGATCACCACGTCGTCTTGTACCCGACCGGCCGGGGGTACCAGATCCCGACCGGGTTTCCGGTGCACTCGCCCAGCTGCCGGCTGTGGGGCCAGCTGCCGGCTGTGGGGCCAAAGGTGCCGACGGTGCGACAACCCAACAATCCGCGGGACGTTCCGACAGAGTTCGACCACCACTTCGTCATGTTCCCAACGCGGTACGCGACCTACATCCCATCCGAGTTCTCTACGAAGTCGCCCGGTGGTCCAGCGTTCGGGGTTCTGCCCACCCTAGAGTGTGGCAATGTCGTCTGGGCTGTGCGCTAGTCCCTGTGGTCAGAGCGGCGAGGGTGGATAACTCCAAAGACGGCCCCAGATGGGGGTCACACCGCACCTTGGGCATTGATTATTTGGATAGTAGTCCGTCGTGAGAACGGTTGCTCTCAACGGCTTTGCGATACGGGGGGTCACCGCGTAGCGCCGGGCGCCATGACTCGCGTTCCGCTCGGCTGCCTGACAAAGCCAGTATCGGCCCGACGGGGGCGCAAGCCGGAGGCGAAAAGGTTCAGCGGGGCTGACCCTTGCCCAGGGGGCTGCCAGAAAGGCGACGAGGTAGTGACGCACCGCTGGAGTTGCGCACTAGTCGGCCGTCACCTCGACCTCAGGGTTGTTGAGCGTGGGCTGGTCCTCGACCGAGAGCCAACCGGTTGGGGAGAACCGCAGGCGATTGCCCTGGCCGTCGAAGACCGTGAGGACCCCGCCGTCAGTGATCTGATATCGCGCCGACTCCCCGGAATAGGACGTGGAGGCGCCGCTCGCAAAAACTCTGAAATCAGCCATGAACAGGAGTCTGGCATGAAGTGCGGTCCCCAAGGTGTCGTTGGAGTATGACGATGCGCCTTGGGGGTCTCTGCCTGCCTGATCGCGTATTGGGCGGTCGATAGCGCCGCAGCTGAAGAAACCTGATAACTGCCGTTGAATGTCAGAGCACTGCTGGAGCAAGCCGGAGTGCCGTCTTCACGAGTGCAGGTCGCCTCTTACAGAGGCTAGGCGTGCAGGATAACTCGGGAGATGTCCTGGACGACGTGGGTTTGGGCGGGTGACTGCTGGAGCCGTTGTGGGAGCCAACGGTTTGGTGCGGGCATCGCGCAGCGGGCGTGTTCACCTTGAGGTTGTTCTTGAGGTCGTTGACGAGCTCCCATGAAGGCGATGTGCGACAAGAGAGCTTTGCAGGGCCCGGGAGCTGCTGCAGCCATCCTGAAGGCGCCAAAGTCAACGTGATTCAGGGCACAGGTCACCTGGCCCCTGCCCCGTAGCCTGAGGGAATAGTTTGACGGTGCGTTAACGTCACCCGGCCCGTGGACCTGCAGTTGCTGAACCACCAGGGGGCGGAACGAAGGTGGCTGAGGTCCTATGAACTTGGGGTCAGTGACGTCACCTGCGCGAGAAGCACACCGAACCAGTGGTCCTCGGCATACAGGTGTTGTCCGTACTGTGCGTACAACACCTGCCGGGGGGCACTCTTGTGTTCGCTCAGAGATCAGGCGACCCGTCGTGAGGCTATGAGATCCATCCATTCCCCGTCCGGCACGCCGTGCAGTTCGGCGATGGTCACGACGCCGTCGCGCAGGGCCTGCACCAGGGTGCGAACGTTGCCCACGTCAGAGCGAGTCAACAGCGCGGTGATCTTGGTGATGTCATCCTCCCCCGTTGCACCCACGGTGTTTCTCACGCCGTCGGCGCAGGTAGCGGAAGGCTCATCCACGCGCGTGGCACGCCTCATTGCAGTGGTGCCAGCCTCGACGTCGGACCAGGCGTAGCGTTTTGCCAGGTGCTCGGTGATCCTCTCCCGTTCGCCGTCTGGGAGGTTGATCAGCAACCGCCACGCCTCGTGGACGTGGTCGGTTACGCTCATGCCTTCGGACGGGTCATCGTGGAGTATGACGCTCACCATCGTTCTTCATTGAGTGTTGTGTTTGGTCTCGGTGACTCGCACGCTACGTGCAATCGGTGCCCAATGATGGTGGAATGGCAAATTCCCGCACCCGTCGATGCTCTTCATCTGGTCGGCGGCCAACGGTCGCGGCTGCTATGTGCAGAGGTCAGACTCTTTGTTCCGTGCGTCGCTCCCCGCGCTGTTCTTCGATGAGTTCCAGGGCGTGCTCGACAAGCTCTTGCTTGCGGCTCTCATCCAACGAGTTGTAGATCGCAAGGAACTCGCTCGGAGTCATCGCGTCGCTCATGATTGTTCTGCCTTCCTTGAAGTCAACTCGGTTCAGCCCTTGGCCGGCGCTGCTGTGAGCGTCGTTCGCGTCCTTCTCCTTGCCTAGCCCCCTGCCCGTTCATGCAGCCGAGGCAGTTGCCGTACATGGCGCGGTGCCGCCGCCCGGCAAGAAATCCGAAACACTCACGGCAACCCAACTACTCCCAAGGCAAGGTGTGCAACTCAGAGCCGTATCGCAGTCCAGCCGCAAGGTCGTTACCTTGGCACTGGTCCGCAGATGTGACACCTGGCGGTCACCGGTTGTCGGTGTGCCCGGTGGTCGCCGGGTGGGCGAAAGTCGTTGTGAGGTGATTGGTGTCGCGCGCGTATTCCGCGGTCCCCGGCTGGGGCTGACAGAGCCCCAGAATGACGAGGGGCTGACGGTGTCGGGTCGGTGGCCTGGTCCAGGAGCCCCTCAGCGGGCAAAGGAATCGGGGCGTCCCGAGGACAGCATTTCGTCTCTGACCAATCCCGAGGCCCTCTATTGGTCCGTCACTGCTCGGACGGAGCCGCCGCCTTTGGCCGATGAGAGGGTAGGAAGTCGATGTAGTCATGCAACTGTTCAGGGTCGAGTTGCCGGCCAGGGCGTTTCCAGCCGCAGCCTCACCTGTTATCAGTGGTGTCCACATCCATTGTGGCGAGCCGTTCGGAGCGGTCGGTGGGGGACAGCCACAACAGCCTGATCGACATTGCCTTTGGTGCCTGAAGCAGTCGCGAGCCCTTGTTGCCGGCATGGACCCGAATCTGGACGGTCGTTCCTGGCCCGTTGATCTCTCAGATCATCTCGCCCCCATGGCTTGTCCGTCCAACGGAGCCAGGGCCGCGGAGGTTATGCCCTCCCAGGCTTGGCAACGCTGAGAGAGACATTGCTCACACTCGGATTCCGGAAGCCTCCTACTGGCATCGGGTTGTAGGTATCACCAGCCCAATCAGAGGAGCCATAGTGACAGACCTTTTCTCCCCCTATCAGCTCGGGAGCCTTGAACTCNNGATGGCGCCGCTGACCCGCAACCGTGCCGGCACTGGTGAAGCTCCAACTGAGCTCGCTGCCGAGTACTACGCCCAAAGGGCTGGCGCAGGGCTCATCATCAGCGAAGGCACGCAACCCTGTGCGGTCGGCCAGGGCTACCCGCACACCCCGGGTCTGCACACCGACGAGCAGGTCGACGGCTGGACGCTGGTCGCTGGTGCCGTCCACGAGCGCGGCGGGCGGATCATCGCCCAGCTCATGCACGCCGGTCGCATCAGCCATCAAGTGATCACCGGCCTGCGTCCGGTCGCGCCGTCGGCCATCGCCCCGGCGGGGGAGGTCTACACCGAGGCGGGCATGAGGGTCTTCGAGGTGCCCCGCGCCCTCGAGACTGCAGAGCTGCCAGGTGTCATCGCCGAGTATGTCGACGCTGCGCGCCGTGCGGTGAAGGCCGGTCTGGACGGGGTCGAGCTACACGCGGCCAACGGCTACCTCCTGCACCAGTTCCTGGCCGATGGGAGCAACACACGCACCGACGAGTACGGCGGGTCACCCCAAAACCGTGCACGTTTCGTCGTCGAGGTGGCCGCTGCAGTTGCACAGGCCATCGGCGCCGACAAGGTCGGAATCCGGATCTCTCCGGGCGGCACGTTCAATGACATCACCGAGACGGAGATTGAACAGACGTACGCCGCCCTGCTTGACGGGCTCAACCCGCTGGGTCTGCTGTACCTGCACATCCTTGAGGGCCCCGAAACGGACTTCCACGATCAGCTGCGTAAGCAGTGGGACGGCACGGTCATGTTCAACACCGGCTTCACCGGTTCGTCGGACCTTGCCACTGCCCAGGCGGCCATCGACACAGGCTCCGTGGACCTGTTTTGTATTGGCCGCGGTTTCCTGGCCAACCCTGACCTGGTTGAGCGACTTCGCGTCGGGGCCAAGCTCAACGAGCCTGACATGAAGACCTTCTACAGCGGTGGGGCCAAGGGCTATACGGACTATCCAGTGCTGTCCGCCTGATACGCGGTCCTGCTGCTGGCCGCTCGTCATGGTCGGCCAGCGCGGGTACCGTCGATCTGGGGCCCGAGCGGGGGCAACGGCGCTGTCGGTTAGAGCTCGTGTTTGTCGACCAGCGCGAGAATCTCGAGGGCGAACCGGTGTGCCTCGTCCAAGGTGGCGGCCAAGACGCTGCTCTCGTTGTGGCCTATGAGAACGACAGGAGCCGTCTTGTCGCCGTCTGGCTGCTCCAGAGAGGCGCTGAGGTACTGCCGTTCCGTGCTCCCGTCGCGCCTGAGCCTTGGGGGCTCGGTGGACAGCTCGACCCGATGCTTGACCCTGAAGCCGGGCTGGTTGTCGCCAGGTGAGTCATAGGTGCGGCCCCCTGATTCAGGGGCGTTCGCATCGGTCTCAGTGGGGTCTTCGTCGGCCGACGAGTTGATCTTTTCCCACCCCTGGTGCCACGTGATCGGCTCGACGGCTGATGAGGGGAGGGACTTCTTCCATCTGGCTCGTTTCACGCTCGGCTGCCCCTTCTTGGGATCGATCAACGTCTCCAACGGAGGTTGATCTTCAGTGCGGTCCTTCTTCTTGTGTAGACCCATCTTCGGACAGTTGCCATACAGGTGAGCGAGTCGCTGTCGCCACCTCGGGGCTGGCCAGCACGTGGTCTCAACCAGCCTTGCGGGTGGGTGCTCAGTACTGGAGGCGATCTGGGGATGAAAGCCAGGCCTCGAATGGTGCGGCCCCCTCAGCCATAGACATCTTGGCTACCACCGTCGGCCACAGGACGCGGTCTTTGGCAAACAGTTCGTAGAACTGGAGGTCGTCGAAACCGGCATGTGCTGCGTCGTATCGGTCGGCAGCGAACAGGACNNAGGAGAGCACATGCGGCGCGGATGGCGCAGACCTCTGCATGCGCGGTCGGGTCGTTGTCCAGTGTCACCCGGTTGACGCCGCGGCCAAGCTCGACGCCGGCCCGGACGATGAACGCCGCAAATGGGCCGCCGCCGTCAGCCACGTTCCTCGTGGCCAGGTCGATGGTCCACGCGAGCCACTCGGCGTCGCTGCGCCGATCTGCGGGGGTCATCCCTGGGGTCCTCATCACGAACCTCCCATCANNGGGCTAGGGCCTGATGTCCCGAAGGTCCGAGTTCTTTGTTGCTGGATATGAGCTTAGGCAGCAAGATACACGCTGGGTAACGCGTCCAAGACGTCTGTTTCGTAGTAGCCATATTTCTCGAATTGCAGTGGCCACACAGGAAATCGCGTGGCGTCGCGCGATTCCATCTCGCATAACCGTCGTCTTGAGCGAGTTGGTCGGTCACCCGATGGACGCCTCCGCAAAGGAGGCACCACTTTGCTACGGTCTTTCCAAAAGTGTCGAAGATGTCGAGGCTCCAGGGCGGGCTCGTCTTGATGTGGGAGCACTTCCCCCTATCGCGAGGAGTCCAGGATGAATCTCTGGCGCATCAAAACGATCGAGCAGTCGATACGTGACACCGAAGAGCCCACCCACAAGCTGCGAAAGCAACTGGGTGCACTGGACCTGACCGTGTTCGGGGTCGGCGTTGTCATCGGCACTGGGATCTTCGTGCTGACCGGCAAGGCTGCGGGGGTTCAGGCTGGGCCAGCAGTTGCCCTGTCGTTCGTCTTCGCCGCTATCGCGTGTGCGCTCGCTGCCTTGTGTTATGCCGAGTTCGCCAGCACAGTCCCAGTCGCCGGGTCGGCATATACCTTCTCGTATGCCAGCCTCGGTGAACTGACGGCTTGGATCATC